>JBKICS010000454.1:0-13093 GCA_046567015.1 Acidobacteriota bacterium
AAAGGTCAGGCGCTTGCCGCCCGGAACGTTGTCCAGGCGCACCTGGACGTCGTCGAAGTAGCCCATGTCGAACAGCTTCTTGACGTCGTCGTTGACGGCCTTGGGATCGTAGGGCTGGTTGACCTGGCTTTGGATCTTAAGCAGCACCACTTCCTTGTCCAGGATCGAGTTGCCCTCGACGTCCACCTCGACGACGCGGTCGGAACTGCCCACGGCCGAAACCAGGGGGCGGATCTTGTCCGCCAGCTCGGCGGCGGCGGCGTCCAGGCCCATGACGTTTTTCGCCGAGGCGAACACGGCCTGCGGCTCGCCGCCGGCGACCTTGGCCACCCGGGCGTCGAGGCTCAGTCCCTCGCCGACCTTGGAAATGCTGCCGAACACCACGTAGTCGGCCCGGCCGCCGGCCAGCTTGCGGGCCCCGGCCAAGCCGGACGCGACTTTGCCGCTCTCGGCCTGGGCGGCGATGCCGCCGGCCTTGAGCTTGTCGGCCAAAATTTGAGGCAGGCTTCCCTGGACGGAATGCAACGCGTCGGCCGCATTGATCTCAAAGGGCACCACCAGCACTTTGCCGGACTGGGCCAAGGCCTGTCCGGCGGCCAATACCAGGCACGCGACGAGCAACAGCCCCTTAAGACCGAAGTGTTTCATTCCGCGCATAGAGTTCTCCACCCTGCAGCTCCAGTCTCCGGCCCATGAGTGCGGCCAGGTTATGGTTGTGGGTGACCACAACCAACGTCATGCCAAGCTCGGCGTTGAGGTGGGCGAGCATTTCGCCGACCCTGCCGCCAGTGGCTTCGTCGAGATTACCGGTGGGTTCGTCAGCCAAGAGTACAGACGGCCGCAAAAGCACGGCGCGGGCGATAGCCGCCCTCTGTCTCTCTCCCCCGGACAGCGTTGTTACCCTGTGTTCGGCCCTTTCATCAAGTCCTACGAGTGACAAAGATGCCCTGGCCTGCGTAAAAGCTTGTTTTCTTTCGATCCCGGCAATAAGGGCCGGCATGGCCACGTTTTCCAGGGTGGTGAATTCCGGCAGCAGATGGTGAAACTGAAAAACGAATCCGATCTCGCGGTTGCGGATCACCGCCGCCTCTTTCACGGTCAACCGCGACAAATCCCGGCCGCCGAAGTGGATCGAGCCGGAGGTCGGCTGGTCCAAGGCGCCCAGAAGATGCAACAAACTGGATTTTCCCGACCCCGAGGCCCCCAAAATGGCCAGGGAATCGCCCGGGGCGATGGTGAAGTCCAGGCAGGACAGGACCGTCACTTCCTCGGCCGGCCCCTGGTAGACCTTGCGGACCTGACGCAGTTCGTAGAGCGGCTCAGTCATGGCGCAAGGCCTCCACGGGCTTGAGTCCCGCCGCCTGCCGGGCCGGATACAGGGTGGCCAGAAAACACAAGGCCAGGGAAGTCAGCCCGATGACGACCAGATCGGGCCAGTCGAGCTTCACGGGCAGATGGTCCATGGGATAGACGTCGCCGGGAATCTTGATGAACTGGTACTTTTCCAGGGCGAGCGCCAGCCCCAGCCCGAAAACGAAGCCGAGCGCCGTGCCGACCAGACCGATGATCGCCCCCTGGAGCATGAATATGGTGCGGATGGCCGCCGGGGTGGCCCCCATGGACATGAGGATGGCGATGTCGCGGGTCTTTTCCATGACCAGCATGACCAGCGTCGTGATGATGGAAAACGACCCCACCACCACGATCATGACCAGGATGACGAACATGGCCGTCTTTTCCAGGTGCAAGGCCTTAAACAGGTTCCCGTTCATGTCGACCCAGGTGCGCACGAACATGGGCGGCCCGCCCAGGGCCGTGCGCACGGCCGGGGCCAAAACGTCCACGGCGTCCACGTCGTCGACCTTGAGTTCCAGGCCGGTGACGATGTCGCGCTTGAAGCCGAGCAGTTCCTGGGCGGCCGGGATGGACACGTAGGCCATGGTGGAGTCGTACTCGTACATGCCCGTGCGAAACAGCCCGACGACCGAGAAGGTCTTGACCTTGGGCGAGAACCCGGCGGCGCTTTCCTTGCCGGCCGGGGACATGAGGTTGACCGTGTCGCCAAGGGCCAGACCCAGGCGGTCGGCCAGCTCCCGGCCAACGACAATGCCCGGGAAAAGCCCCTGGGCGTTCAGGTCGTTAAGGCTCCCGGCCACCATCTCCCGGGGCAGGGCCAGCACCCGTCCAGCCGAGACCGGGTCCACGCCGCGAAGGACCACTCCCTTGACCCCGCGCGGACTGGACAGCATGACCTCGGTGTAGACGAAGGGCGTGGCTCCGGCCACGCCGGGCACGGCCTCGGCCTTGGCCATGAGATCGCGGTAGTCGTGCAGCGCCCCGCCGGCCGTGGCGGCCACCATGTGGGCGTTGATGCCGAGAATCTTGTCGCGAAGCTCGGTGGAAAAGCCGTGCATCACCCCGACGACAACGATCAGCGAGGCCACCCCGAGTCCCACCCCGAGGATGGAGATCAGGGAGATGACCGAAATAAACGCCTGTTTCTGGCGGGCCGTCAAGTAGCGTCGGGCAATGAAAAGTTCGAAACTCATGAACCCGGCTGGCCTTCGGGCCGCAGCAACGGAAACAGGATCACCTCGCGGATCGACGCCTGGTCGGTTAAGAGCATGACCAGCCGGTCGATGCCGATGCCCTCGCCGGCCGCCGGCGGCATGCCGTACTCCAGGGCCCGGACGTAGTCGTCGTCCATGCGGTGGGCTTCGTCGTCGCCGGCTTCCTTCTCGCGCACCTGATCCTCGAAGCGCTGCCGCTGATCCACCGGATCGTTTAATTCGGAAAAGGCGTTGGCCATTTCCCGACCGGCGATAAACAGCTCGAAGCGGTCGGTGATCTCGGGATTGTCCGCGTTGCGGCGCGAGAGTGGCGAGATCTCCGTGGGATAGTGGTAGATGAAATGGGGCTGGATGAGCTTGGGCTCGACGAAGATGTCGAAGAGCTTGGCTTGCACCTTGCCGAGCTTCTCGCCCTTGAGCACCTTCTCGCCGCTTTTTTCCACCAGCCCCTTGGCGGCGTCGAAGTCGTTGATCACGGCCGGGTCGATGCCGCCGATCTTCTCGATGGACTCGTGAAAGGTCAGCCGCGCCCAACCCGGGGCGAGGTTTATCGCGTTGCCCTGGTACTGCACCGTGTCCGAGCCATTCACCGCCTTGGCCAGGCGCGAAAACAGGCGCTCGGTCAGGTCCATGAGGTCGGTGTAGCGGGCGTAGGCCCAGTAGAACTCACACATGGTGAATTCGGGATTGTGCCGGGTGGAGACGCCTTCGTTGCGGAAATTGCGCCCGACCTCGTAGACCTTCTCGAAGCCGCCGACGAGCAGCCGCTTGAGGTAGAGCTCCGGGGCGATGCGCATGAAAAGGCCCATGTCCAGGGCATTGTGGTGCGTGACGAAGGGCCGGGCCGTGGCTCCGCCGGGGATGGCCTGCATCATGGGGGTCTCCACCTCCATGAAGCCGGACTCGTCCAAGAAGGCGCGCAGCTCCCGGATGATGGTGGTGCGGGCCTTGAAGATCTCCACCGAACGCGGGGTGACGATCAGGTCCACGTAGCGCTGGCGGTAGCGGGTCTCCACGTCTTTTAAGCCGTGGTATTTCTCCGGCAGCGGGCGCATGGACTTGGTGATCAGGCGCACGGCGTCGGCATGGAGCGTCAACTCGCCGGTCTTGGTGCGAAACAGCCGCCCGGCCACGCCCACGATGTCGCCGATGTCGAACTTCTTGAAGACCGTGTAGACGTCCTGGCCCAACGTCTCGCGCTCGGCAAAGACCTGGATGCGGCCCGAGGCGTCCTGGATGGTGAAAAAGGCCACCTTGCCAAACGAACGCAGGGAGACGATGCGGCCGGCCAGCCGGAAGGACTGGCCAAGCGCGGCCAGGGCCGCCTCGTCCAGGGGCTCGTTCGCGGCGGCCACGGGGCCGATGTCGTCGCCTTTCTCGAAGTCGTTGGGATACAGGGGGACGCCGTCGTCAAGGAGTTGGACTGCCTTGGCGATGCGGTTCTTGAACACTTCGTTGAGCTCGTCGCGGGCGTCCAGGCTTTCGAGCAGGGGACGGAAATCCTCCACTCGCTTGGACTTGACCGGGAGCTTGTATTCTTTCTTACGTGGCGCGTCGCTGCCCACGGCGATTCTCCGTTGCTGCAAATCGGTTGTGCCGCCCCATTCAGGCGAGCAAGCGCATTTGCCTACGAGAAATACCGTCTGGCGTCAAGAATGGCGAAGGAAAGCTTTTCCCGAGGCCGCAGGTTGCACCCGGCAAATCGCCTGGGCCGTTTTTTTTCCCCAATCCCCAAAAACGCCTTGACGGACCAGCCTGATGGGGATAATCAGCTTCCTCGCTTCGCTGATCCCCGGTAGCTCAATTGGCAGAGCGGGTGACTGTTAATCACTAGGTTGGCGGTTCGAGTCCGTCCCGGGGAGCCAGAATTTTCAGGGAGTCGGGTGCATAACCCGGCTCCCTTCTTTGTTGTCCGGCAGTTTTCTTCCCAGGCTCGCCTGCCTTTTCCCCTGGGCAGGGCGCAATCCGCCGCCCCTCGCCCTGGTCAACGGAGGCACAGCGGCGTATGCTGGAACGCATGGTTCGTGTCATCGCCGCCGTCCTGGGGACGCTGCTTTTGGCCGCAAGGGTCTGCATCCTGGGCGCACTCGGGCTCGGGACAGCACTTTGCGCCGGCTACGCCCTCTATTCGCTCATCCGGCACGGCGAGATCCCCGGCATGAGCCTCGCCAACCTGCACCCGGCCGTCTACGAATACCTCCTGCCGCCACACTACATCGTGCCCAATACCATCTTCATCGCCTGCGCCAAGCTCCCCCTCGTCGTGCTTCTGGCCGTGCTTTTTGCATTCGCCGTGCTGCTCGACAAACTCGGGCAAGCACTCTTTCGCTGGCTGGAATCGATATTGCGCGCAGACAAAGCGATCTGATCGGTCCTCGGCCCGGCAGGCGGCTGTGCTCTTTTCGACGCCGAGAACAGCGAAGGAAAGGGGCAGGCCACCGGGCCCGTCGGCGCCGCCACCGACGCCCATCCGGGACTCGGGGTCCGGCCCCGCCGAAGAGCTCTTCCGCCTTTTCCTCTCGCGCCCAGCGGCGACGCATCCCCTGCCCCGCCTGCGACCTGTCCCGGCCCCGCGCCGCGATCTGACGCGCCCCCGGCTCGCGCCGGCGTCAGAAGCTGACGCTGACGCCCAGTTCGCCGCCGTAGGTGACGACCTGCGGATTATCGACATACGCCGAGGCCGCGCCGCGCAGCAACACCCGCTCGCTGAGCTTAAACGACGTGCCCAGGGAGGCGGTGGTCCAGTCCGTGGCCGTGGGCGCGGCGGCCAGGCTGTAATGCTGGGCCGAGGTGGTGGTCAGGGCCGCCTTGACCAAACGGTCCTGGTTGACCAGCTCATGGTGCCATTTGGCTTCGGCAAAGGGCTGCCAGCGCCCCACGTCCACCAGCACGCGCCAGCCGAGCTGGCTGACGGCCGAATCCCGGGTCTGGCCGCCAAAGGACAGGGCGGTCACCGAGCTCGTGCCGGATTCGGTAAAGCCCTTGATCTGCGCCTGCTGCACGATAAGCCCCGCCACCGGACCGGTGGTGACCGGCCCCAGGATCAAATCGCCGCCGGCCCGCAGGGCCAGGCCCAGGGACTGGCCGGTGGTGTGGGCGCTATTTTGATCCATGAATTTGCCCAGCGCCGCCTGCCGGGAGACGCTGTCCTGGTACAGGCCGTAGGACGCCGTCACATTGCCCCAGACCGGACCATAGCTGCCGGCGGCGTAGAGGCTGAGCGCCTCGCCCGTCTGCTCGAAGCGGCCGCCGTCCGAGGCGAATTGCTGGGTCTGGTGGCCAAGCGTCACGGCCGCGCCCACGATCACCCCGCCCGGGAGCTGGTAGTCCGCCCCGAGTGAACCGGTGATGGGCGTGCCGGAGGCATCGGGAAAGCCCGGCGTGTTCTGGAAATTGAGGGCATTGAGCCCGCCGCTGGCCCAGACATTTACGCCCGTTGGCCCGCGATGGTGGCCGGTGAGGTCGATCTGGCCCTGAATGGTGGCGAACCGGGCCAGCCCGTCCTGCACGGCGCACTCGGCCAGCAGGGAGATCTGGCTTGGGGCGCTGAGCAAGCTGTACTCGTAATCCGACTCGATCTGCTGCCCGGCCGTGGTGAAGTGCACGCCGTTGCTGCCAATAAACAGCGCGGTCTGCAGCTGGTCAGGCGTCACGTCGTTCCAGCTGTCGAGCAGGGGGCTTTTGGACGAGGCCACGGCGTTGGCCGACAGCACCGAGGACGGGGTGAAGCCGAAAAGCGTGGGGTTTTGCACCACAAACCGGGAGAGACTGTCGATGTCGGCCGGAATGAAGCGCACGCCGGCGGCGGTGAGGCTGGTCCAGCGCATCATGCCGTAGGACAGGGAGCGGGCGTAGAGTTCGGCGTTTGCTTCCGGAATATACCCGCCTTCGCTGGCGAACACGGCATAGTTGTAGGAATTGGGCACGACGATGGTGCGCGCGCCGGCGGCCTGCAAGGCGGCCACGTTTTGTGCCTGGCTGGCCGCCAGTTCGGGCAGGAAGCCGGGGTTGGCCGCGATCCAGGTCGAGCCCATGGCCCGCACGAACTGCAGATCGTTGTCGCCGGTCTTGACCACGTAGAGGGCATGGGGATTGGCCGCGCCGCCGACCGCGGTCAGGTAGTTCTGAATCTGCTCGTTGGTGGCGACATTGGTCAGGGCAGACACGCCAGACAGCGGGGTGCTGTCGGCCGAGGCGCGCAGCGGGGCGGAAAACGCGCCGCCATTGGCGAAGTTGAAGCCGCCGCCGCCGATGGCCGTGCCGTTTTGGCCGAACCGGCCGGCCAGCAGGATGGAATTGACAACGCCGGGTCCGACGAAAGCGCCGCTGGCGCCGTTGGCGACGGCAGTGGCGACCTGGGCGTCTTGCGTCGCGCTGCCCGTCGTATTGTAGCGGAAATAGCCGCTGTCCAGGGTGCTGTCGCCAAAGCCGACGTACTGGTTGAACCCTGCCGCGCCAATCGGGCCGGGCAGGCTGGCGACAAGCAACAGCACCAGGGCGGCGAGAAGGGGGAATCGGTTCATTTGGCACTGCACCTTGATTGGAATTTTCAGGGGAAAGACAAAACAGCGGCAGGCGTTTTGGCCGACGGCCCAACGCCTGCCCGTTTGAGTTATCCTATATTTTTTCGGATAGATAGAACTTTTATGACGCGCCTGTGGCGCGGCGCGGCGGCTGGCTTAACGTTCCTGGGTCGCCACGACCACGCCGCAGTCCGGGCAGGTCGGTTCCGCTCCGGCGGGAGCCGCCGCCAGCGTCCGGCCACAGGTCGGACACTGCGCCACCGGATTCATGGCCTGGGGCGACGCCACCCCCTGGGGAAGCCCACGCCCCTGCCCCATGCCTTGGCCCGTGCCTTGGCCCATGCCCTGACCCTGGCCCTGGCCCTGTCCCCGTCCACGGCCCGCGCCGCCACGTCCCTGCCCCGGGCACTGCCCCTGCCCCATTCCCCGACCCTGGCCGCCTCGACCGCAATTGCCGCGTCCTCGCATGGCTTGCTCCTTGTGCGCCTCGCTTGCCGGGACACTCCCCGACGGCGCGTCACAGGGTTGTCCGTCCGGTTCCGGAGCCGCTGGCCCGTCGCCGGCCAAACGGTAATCGCCGCCCTCGATGCGAAGGGACAGCCCCCCCACCAGCGCCTGGGCCACCGTGGACCTGGCCTCGGTCAGCACCCGGCCGAAGGTGTGGCGGGACACGCCCATCAACCGGGCGGCCGCATCCGCCGCAAGCCCCTCCAAATCGGCCAGCCGCAAGGCTTCCAGCCCCTCCACCGGCAGGACCACGGCCGCGGCGTCGCCAGGCGACGCCCCCCTGGGCTCGAAACCGGTCGTAGTCGGTATGGCGGCCACCCGGCGGCACATGCGGTGTCTGGGCATTGTCGGCTCCTCGTTTTTTTGCTCATATGAGCAGAATAACCCTTCTCCGGCCGGCGTCAAGTCAGCCAGCGCATTTTTTGCTCATTTGCGCACAATAAACGCGGCCGGCGCAAACACAAGAGCCGGCCCAAGGCCGGCTCCGCAACAACAAACACGCGCCCGCCATGGCAGGCGACCAGCCCGATCGGGCGGGAACTAGAAGGACATGGAGGTCACGCCGTCCTTGACCAGGATGTCCATGGCCGTGCCGCCCGTGCCCAGTTCCCACAACGGGTCGAGATCCTCGGCCGTGACCCCCCGGGCCTGGCAGCACGGGGTGCAGACCAGAAACGGCACATCCTTGGCGTTCTCGCGCAGCCAGCCCACATGGGCGGCCATGGAATCGCCGGTGACCGCCCGCACCCGGTCGGCTATCTCGGGCTTGGCCAAATAGATCGCGTCGTCCACCAACAGCACCCCGGCCAAACCGCCGCGCTCGGCCGCCAGCTTGGCGAACTGCATGGCCCGGGTGGCCTTGGACTGCTCGTCCGGTCCGCACGAAACCATGAAAAAGATCTTCCGCATGCTGTCCTCCCCGGTTGCTTTTGCCCCGGCCGCCCGGCCAGGGGTGGGCGCAAACGCCGCAAGCCGCCGCAATTGCCCGCGCACGAGGCCGCAAGACGACGGGCCTTGGCCGCGCCAACCCCGCCCCTACGCGTCCTCGACGCCGCCGAGGTGGGTCAAAAAGGCCGTGAAGTTCCCCGTGTATTCAAAACTGCCCACATGAGTGAAAACACTGTGCACGTCGGCGAAAATCTCGCCGCCGATATCCGTCCAGCGTTTGCAAAAGGCATAATCCTCGGGCAGATACTCCCGTCTTTCCCGATCTATCTCCGTGTCAAAGAAAGCCACATTATTGATATTGTCGTCGTTGGTGTGGGAATAGTCATAGACCAGCTCCGGGTAGGCCTCGGCCATGCGCACAAGCACCTCCCGCTTGATCATCATAAACCCCGTGGCCCCGTACTCCACCGGCAAAAGCCCGGTCACGGGCTCGGGACGCCCGCCGGGCTTCAGCCGCACCGCGTAATGCATGGCCGCCGCCGCCGCCACCCGCGAGAGGGCCTTCGGGTCCACCGTGCGCAGCTTGTCGATGTCGAGATGCTTCACCGGATAAATGCCGCACACCACATCCTTGTCCGCCTCCAGATACTTCAGCGGCAACTCCGGCGCAAAACCGATGTCCGCGTCGATAAAAAGCAGATGCGTGTACTCCTTAAGCCGCAAGAACTCGTTGGCGATCAGGTTGCGCGCCCGGGGAATAAGACTCTCCTGGGACGGCGTCAGCATGCCGGTCTTGATGCCCTGACGCTCCAGAAAGCCAATGCACGACACCAGCGAACGCAGATACGGCACCGTTACCTGACCGCTGTACGCCGGCGTCCCGACCAGCAACATGGGCTTATTCACTTCCACGCAAACCCTCCCCCGACCGCCCGTCCCGGGCAGCCGCTCCCCCTCTATCGAACCCGCTACCCGGAAAGTCAATTGGTTCACGCGCCTTGGCCAGACGCGCGGACTCGGTTCCGCCGGACTGCGAAGCGGCAGGTGGGGAGGGGATGCGCTGGGTGGAGATGAAGATGGGGAGGATTGGCGATGGGGGTGCGCGAAGCCTGGGGCAAAGCCCCAGGCTCCTCCAGGAGAGGCGCTGCCGCTCCTGGACCTCTCCGCCGGGACGCTGTCCTGGGCCCCTGGCAGGGCTCTGCCCTGCACCCGGCAGGGCGCTGCCCTGCACCCGCCGGGGGGGATCATCCCCCCCGGACCCCCTGGCCGGGAGTGCGGGAGGGTGGACGGAATAAGGGCCTGATGCGGCTATGGGGGCGCGGGAAGACCATAGGGCGCGGGGGCGTCTGGCGGCTGCGCCGCGGGGGCTGGTTATTTCCCCTTCTTTTTCCCTTTCGCCTGGCTTTTCGCTTTCTCGGGCTGGGCCTGGGGTTGGGCTTCTGGCTGGGCCTTGGGCTCGGGCAGATAGTACACCCCGTCGCGCAGCTGCGCCGTCTTGCGCACGAAGGCGCTCAAATCATGCAGGGTGACGTAGGCGATCTCCTTGTCCTGGGCCAGCAAGGGCAGGAGCGCTTTCCATTGTTCGTTGGTGAATTCGTCGGGGCCGTGGGAGTACAGGCAGAGCACTCCACCGACTTCCTTGATCTTTTTGAGAAAGGCGTTGACCTTGAGGCTGAACTCCGGGGCGGCGGGGTCGGCGCCGAAAGCGTCGCGGGGTTTGATGGCGAAGATCCGGTAGAGATCGTAGCCGGCAGGCGATCCGAGGGCGGCGTTGCCGGCGGTGCCGACGCGGCCGCAGTCGTTGCCGAGTTCGCCGGCCACCTGTCTGGAGACGGCGTCCGAGACGAGGAAGGGGTAGACCATGGACCGGGGGGTATAGCCGGGGATGCCGGCCTCGATGTCCTTTTTGGCCCCTTCGATTTCGTAGCGGGCGTTGGCGGCGATGTCCACGAACAGGGGGGCCAACCCGTTTTTGAAGAAAATGTCGGTCTTGTCCTTGCCGAGCAGGAACCGGGAATGGATGTTGGCGTAATAGGGGTCGCCGAGTTCGGCCGTGACGCCGCGCACGGCGTTGAGGGAATCGACGAGTTGTTTGAGCGAGTGGTTGCGGCCGTTTTCGGAGAGGTCCAGTTCGGCCACGGGTTCCGGCTTGTCGCCGGCCATGATGCGAAGGACGGCTTTTTCCGCATCGACCGCGACGTAGGCCGATTGCGCGTTCGCATCGGAGTAGCGCAGTTTGACCACTCCGCCGGGGGCAACGGGGACGTGGTCACGGGTGTGGTTGGCGATTTCATGGCCGCCGGCCACGGCCTTGGCCATGCGGGCGTAGTCCTCGGGGGTGGCCTTGGCGGTGTTGAGCGCCAGGGTGGCCTTGATGCCGTAGGCCTCGCAATCGGCGACGAGCTGGCTCCAGAGGTCGAGGTTGATCAGGTCGTCGATGACAATGCTGATGTAGGCGCGCGGTCCGTTGCCGGGCAGGGGGACGCCCCTGGTGGAGGCCGAGAGGCCCTGGGCCGAAGCGGGGACGACGGACGCGGCGAGGATCAGGCAGACGGTGAGGATGCCGCTCAACACGGCGAAACGACGTCGGGGCACGAACAGACCTCCGGGTCAATGTTTGAGGGTGGCCAGCCAGTCGAACAGCGCCGGGGCATTGCCGCCGAGGCGCCACACGACCAGCCGGGAGAATCCGGCGGAGCGGGCGGCTTGCCACAGGGTGTCGAAAGTGGCGGCGTCGGCGTGCCAGACTTCGTGGTCCTTGCTGGCATCGTCGCGGTAGCGCGAGACCTGATAGCCGTCGAGGGCCGAGCGGTTTGGCTGCAGCTTTTTTTGCGCAATGAGGCTGTCGGCTTCGACTTCCACGAGCTGTTTGGCGTCCTTGCCCTCGGTCCAGTCGAACCCGCCGGTGGCCAGGGCCAGGGCGGTGGCGTCGAGCAAACCGATGGCGCGCAGGGAGTCGGCCTGCTCAGCCAGAAACTTCGGAGTGGCCTTGGGGCCGGGGCCGGAGTGGGAGCCGAAGAGATTGTAGCCCATGAGCACGTAATCCGGCCCGGCCGGCATGGGCGCGGACAGGTAGCGGCGCTGGGGCTGGAGCAGCACGGACAGGGCCAGGCCCCGGGCCGCGGTCGCGGTCTGGAGTTCGGAGACGAAGACGGAAAACTCCGGCCACACCGGGGCGGTCACGTTCTCGTAATCGATTTCGAGGCCCGCGAAGTGGTAGCGCTCGGTCAGGCGGATGAGTTCGGCGATGTGGTCGGCCCGGGCCTTGGGGCTGGAGACGAGCCGGCGCACCAGTTCCGGATCCTTGAGCTTGTTGCCCTTGCCGGAGACCGTGGTCACATCATTGACCACGGTGAGCAGGGCCGGAACGGAACCGAAGACGCTCCTGGCGTCGTTGCCCAGGGCCGAAGCCCAGGCCGGGGCCAGGGTGGGATGGTCGTTTTCGTCGAAATAAGCGGCAAACACCCGCACCGAGGTGAAAAGGCCGGGATGGGCGCGCCATTCGGCCAGCCCCCGGGTCAGATCCCAGTCGGCGATCCAGGCCGAGAGGCGGTCGCTGCCGCCGAGGCGTCCGGCCGGGGCGGCTGCCTGGGCGGGCGCGCGTTTCCCCTCCTCCTGGCCGGAGGGACCGGGCGGCACGCAGGACCAGAGCAGACAGGCCGCCGCGACAAGGGCCAGCGCCAGGGAAAGTCCCTGGCGCCAGGCCCGGTTATGCGTCAGAAGGTGTAGGATATGCCTGCCCATGCTTCGTTGAGGTTATAGTCCGGGGTGCTGAAGTAGGAGTACTTGAGCGACAACTTTAACCGATCCCGCATGGTGATGTCCATGCCGGCATTGGCCCGCCAGACTTCTCGCCAACTATTGTTGCGATCGCTGGAGGTGCCGTAGCCGAGGCTCCCGTTGATGTTGAACCAGCGGGTGGGCGAGTAGCCGAAGGAACCATAGGCCAGGTGGGTGGCCAGGTTCTGGGGCGCCCAGTACTGGATGGGGTTGCGGTCGCTGTTGGCGAACTGGAAGGCATAGCCCAGCGAGAGCAGCGGGTATTCGAGGAACCGGTAGAGCAGCCGGCCGTCGATGGAGGCGGTGTTGTTGCCGTCGGTGCGCCAGATGCCGTGGGCGTTGACGAACAGATCCCAGAAATCCAGCAGGCGGTTGTGGGTGAAAAGGCTCACCCGGTTGGCCATGATCTGATCGGAGATGGCTTCCACGGTGTCGATGCGCTCGTTGGCCGCCTGTAGATCCCAGGTGCCGTCGATCTTGACGCCCTTGGGGGCCAGCGGGCCGTGCAGCGTGGCCATGGCGTTGCCCCAGACGCCGGGACCGCCGTTGGTGCCGGTCAGCTGCCCCTGGACTTCCAACCAGTACTGGGGATGGAAGAACCAACGCCCGCCCACGGTGAGATCCTGGCCGTCGAGGGTCTGGCTGTAGCGCGAGTTGGCGATGTTGTAGAGGTCGCCGGCCGAGACCGTGCCGTTCTGGGCGGCGTTGGAGAAGGCCTTCATGATCTGGCCGCGTCGCTGGAAGCTCTCGATGGACCACTCGACCCCGCCGACCTTGGCGAACAGGGTGAAGTCGTCGCGGACGTGGACGTTGCCGCCCAGGCCG
>JBKICS010000455.1:0-2733 GCA_046567015.1 Acidobacteriota bacterium
CCGGCCGCCGGAGGCTTCTTCCGCTTTTTTCTTCCACCGTCACCCTCAGTGATTGCGGCCGAAAATCTCGGTCATGGCCCGCAGCCGGGCGGCGGTTGTTGCGTCGAACTGGTCGTCCACGGCCCGCCAGCCCCAGTTGCCCTCGGCCACGGACGGCATGTTCATGCGCGCCCCCTCGCCCAGGCACAGGATGTCCTGCATGGGGACAATCACCTTGGACGCCGCGCTGGCCATGACCAGGCGCAGCAGTTCCCAGGGCACTTCCTCGTGGGGAATCTGCCGGCCGAGATAGGCGTAGAGCGCCGTCAAGGCTTCGCCCCCGGACTCGCCGCGCGCCCAGCCCAGGGTGGTGTTGTTGTCGTGGGTGCCGGTGTAGGCCACGCTGTTGTGGCTGTAATTGTGCGGCGCGTCGCGGTTCTCGGCAATGCCCGGACCGAAGGCGAACTGCAGCACCCGCATGCCGGGAAATCCGAATTCATTCATGATCTCGCGTACTTCTGCGGTAATGACGCCGAGATCCTCGGCAATGATGGGCAGGGCCGGAAACCGGCGGGTCAGGGCCCGGAACAGCGCCGCCCCCGGGGCCTTGATCCACTCGCCCCGAACGGCCGTTTCTTCGCTGGCCGGGATCTCCCAATAGGCCTCGAAGCCCCGGAAATGATCCAGGCGGACGATATCGTACAGGGCCAGCGTGCGCTCCATGCGGCGCAGCCACCAGGCAAAGCCCGTCGCCGCGTGGGCCGGCCAGTCATAGACCGGATTGCCCCAACGCTGGCCGGTTTCGCTGAAATAATCCGGCGGCACCCCGGCCACCAGCAGCGGCCGTTTGTCCGGCCCGAGTTTGAACAGTCCCGGATTGGCCCAGACGTCGGCGCTGTCCTCGGTGACGTAGATGGGCATGTCGCCCACGACCTGGATTTCGCTTCGGCGCAGCAGGGCTCGCAAGGCCCGCCACTGGCCGGCCGCCAGATACTGCACGAAGCGGACGTATTCGAGCTCATCGGCCAGGCGGTGGGCCAGGGCGGAAAGGGCCCCGGGATCGCGGTCGCGCAGATCGTGGGGCCAGTCGGCAAACCCGGCCTCGCCCTGCTCCCGCTTGGCCGCCCGGAACAGGGCATAATCGTCCAGCCAGGAGGCCTCCTCCCGGCAAAAGGCCGCGAACCAGACATCCTGCGCCAGCCTCTCGCGGTTTTTGGCAAAGGCCAGGCGCAACAGCGCGTCCTTTCTGGCCTGCGCCTGCTCGTAATCGGCCACGACCGGATTGCCGGCGACCGCCGCCGCCTCGATGTCCCCGGCCGTGACCCAGCCCTGCTCGACCATATCCTCGGGGCTGAGGAGGAGCGGGTTCACGGCAAAGGCCGAATCGCTGCTGTAGGGGGAATTGCCGATAAAGGTCGAGGTCGGGGACAGCGGCAGGATCTGCCAGTAGGACTGGGCGGCCTGGGTCAGAAACCGGACGAACTGCCTGGCTCCGGGACCGAAATCGCCGATGCCGAAGCGGGACGGAAGCGAGGTGACGTGCATGAGCACGCCGCTGGCTCTACGCTGCATGAAGGCTCCTTTGCGGGAAGGGAGTGGCGGCGCGCTGTCTGGGGAGGCGCCCCCGGACCACGCGGCCCGCGACAACGGGCATCTCCTGCGGCCAGACTCCCCGGAAACATTTGAGGGCTATAAATTACATGTTCAGGGGTGGGGAGCAAGTCGCCCGGGGGAATGGGAAAACGTGTGTTTTGCCCGGTGGTTGGGGCCTGGGCCGGAAAGCCGTCCCAGTTTCCACCGGATATATTGGGCTTTTTTGAAACAAGCTGGATTCATTGCAATTATTTTAAACTCCAGGGCCAAAAAAGGACTGGACACTGTTGCTGCCCGGACCTATATCTTAGGCGTGTCCTTTGCAAAGGTTGTTTGCAACCTCAACGGAGGTAATGCCATTGGGTGAATCAACTGACGGACAGTTTTCCTCGCAGTAGAGCACTTGCAGGCCGGATAAAACAATATCCTGGCAAACTCCACGTGTGGTAAACACGAGCTCTACGTTCCCAGTCGAGGATATCGCAACAACACCTTAGTCATTTACAAAGCATAATCCTACTGGCCCCGGCTTATACAGTCGGGGCCTTTCTTTTTGCATTGTCCGTTTTGCAGCAGGGACACCGCGCCGCGCCCACAGCCCGCAAGGGCATCCCATCGCACAGGCGTCAAAGGGAAATCCGCCGCGTCCTTTCCCGACAGCACCGCGCCCCCGCACGCCCTCATCCCACCCTTGAAACTGCCGCGCGCCGGAGGTACCAACGCAACGTGTCTGGCGACAGGGGACAAGCGATGCGCCACGTTTTGGACGAGGCCGCCGTCTTTTGAAAAATAGACGCGCAGGAAAACCGGAATGAGCAGAAGGATACGATAATGCCGCAAGAACCCGTGAACACCGCCCAGGCAACCTGTCCCGACCCGTGCAACGGGGCCGAAACCCTGGTTGCCACCCTGGTCGCCAGCGGCGTGGAGGTGTGTTTCGCCAATCCGGGCACCTCGGAAATGCATTTCGTCAGCGCGCTTGATCGCATCCCCGGCCTGCGCCCGGTACTCTGCCTGTTCGAGGGCGTGGCCACCGGCGCGGCCGACGGCTACGCCCGCATGACCGGCAGGCCGGCCTGCACCCTGCTCCACCTGGGCCCGGGCTTCGCCAACGGCATGGCCAACCTGCACAACGCCCGCCGGGCGCAAACCCCCATGGTG
>JBKICS010000456.1:0-4799 GCA_046567015.1 Acidobacteriota bacterium
GTATCTCTCGAAAATTTTTGCCAAGCTGGGCAAGGCGCGGATCGTTACGGCCGTCCCCGGCGTCAAGGGCGGCTATGCGCTGGCGCGGGACGCCGCGGACATCTCGTTTTGGGACATCATCGAAGCCGTGGAGGGGTCGGACTATCTGTTTCAATGCGCCGAGATCCGCAAGAAAAACATCTTCGTGGACGATCCGTCGGTCTTTTCGGAAAAGTGCCCCTGTCTGATCAAGGTGGTCATCCAGGAGGCCGAGGACGCGTTTCGCGACAGCTTGCGGCGAAAATCCCTGCGCTGGTTGTTCGATCAGGTGCGCGGCGGCTTCCCCGAGGCCAAAAAGCAGGCGATGGCCAACTGGATCGACGGCGCTTAATCATAAGCGGCACTGCCCCGCATCAGGCCGCCTGAGCCGCCCCCCGCCTCGCCAAGCCCCGCAGCGTCACCGCTGCAACCACCACCAGTCCGCCGACCACGGCCCAGGTTCCCGGCAACTCGCCGTAGCCGACGGCCACCAGCAGCGGATTTAGAATCGGCTCCAGCGTCATGAGCAGCATGGCGGTCAAGGCCGGCAGCCGCTTGATGCACCAGACGTAAAGCGCAAGCGACAGCCCTTGCTGCACGATGCCGAGATAGCCCAGGCCCAAAAGGGCGAGACCGCTGTCCGGGAATCCGCCGGCCAGGAAGGGCAGCGCCGCCGCGACGGTCAGCCCATGCCCGGCAATGACCGCCGAAACCGGCGAATCCTCGCGCCCGGCCCGCATGCACAAGGTGAAGGCCGCGTAGCAAAGCCCGGAACCAACGGCCAGGATATTGCCCCACAGCCCGCTGGCCGAAAGCTGATCCACGAAAAAGAGCCCCATGCCGCCAAGGGTCGCGGCGATAAAGAGCCAGTCCGCCCGGCGCGTCTTCTCGCCAAGCAGCATCGGGGCCAGCAAGGCCACGTAGACCGGCGCGGTATAGGCCAGCAGGATGGCGTTGGCGGCGGTGGTCAATTTGGTCGCGGCCACGTTGGTGATTAAAAGGCCGGCATAGGCGGCGGCCGCGCCCAGGCGGGCCGGCGTGGGGCGAAAATCGAGGCTTCCCCGGAACAGCACGAGCAGGGTCGCAGCCGAGAGCAGGCTGCGCCAGCCGGCCACGGCCATGGGGGACAGCGGCACGAGCTTTATGGCCAGTCCGCCGGTGCTCCAGAGAAAGGCCGTGGCCGCCAAGCCCCAGGCGGCCCGGGCGTCGTCGCGCATGCGCTCCTCCGGGAGATCGTCTTGCGGTCGCCGGCAAAGCGGCGTAACAGCCCGGGACAATGAACCAATTGTACGCGGGAGGCAATCCCGGGCAAGGTGTTGGCGATGTTTGAAGCCGAGATCAAGTTCATGGCCGAGCCGGGTTTTCGCCCCCGGGGGGAGCGGCTCCCGGACGCGGTTTACCGCGACGTTTACTTCGACGCCCCGGACGGGGCGCTGGCCGCCTCGGGCCGGGAACTGCGGCTGCGCCGCATCGGCGAAGAAACGTGGCTTACGGCCAAGGCCCCGCCCTTTGACGCCGCGACGGCCTCAAAGGAAGAATTCGAGACGGCCGTGGCCGATCCCGAGGCCATGGCCGCCATCCTGGCCGCCCTGGGCCTTTTCCCGCGTATTTCACTGACCAAGCGCTGCCGGCGCTCCCGCGACGCCGCCGCCGGGCTCGTCCTTGCCGTCACGGTCGTGACGGTCGATTTCGATCCGCGCGTCTTCGTCGAGATCGAGCATCTGGCCGCCGACGAAGACGCGGCCAAGGCCGCCTTGCCGGTCATACGGGCCTACGCCGCCGGCCTCGGACTATTCGTGGAATGCGCCGACGCCTATACCGATCTGGCCCTGGCCGCCGCCGGCCGGAGCTGAACCCCGCCGATCCAGGGCCGCCCCGCGACAATTTCGTCGGGTGTTCCCGCCGTTTTTGCAGCCAAGACGTGTCCGGTCCCGGATCGAACCCGCCCGCCTGCGATATCCTGAAATATTTTGTCAACAAATCAAGTGTCATGACAAAACGGACGCAAATTCTCCACGGAAATAGTGTACTTTGCACGACTCTTGCTTATATTAGCAGCTAGCGTCCCCCGCCCCTGTTCGGCGAGGGAAATCACATCGAGGAGGTCGCCATGGAAACGGCTCTGACGCTACGAACGACGGTTCCGCCGGAACTCAGTGACGAAAGCCTCGTCCTCCACCATGTCTCTGTCTTCGAAGTGGAATTCGGTTCCGGGGCCATTGATACCATGCGACGGGCCATGCATGAGGTGGCCACCCAGACGGGCGTTAGCTACGACGACGTCATGCTCGGCCTGTCCGGGCACATGTACTGGGTGGAAGCCACAAACAAGCTCGTGTGCGTGATACCCCTGCCCGACAACGACCTCTATCTGGAAGTCCCCGAGGATTTCTGGCGCATCCGCGAACGTTCGCGGGCCACCCACTGATCCCCTGCCCCTGACCCGGCCGGCTGTCCGCCCCCATGGCGGCCGGCCGGCCGGTCCCAAGCCTTGCCCCGCATCCGCTTTTACGGCATGGTCCGGCAAAATCTCCGGGATCAAGCCATGTCGCCAAGCATTTCCGATTTTCCCAAGGCCCTGTTCGAGGTTCTCGAGACCGACAAGCTCCAGCGCCGTTTTCTGGAGGCCCTGGTCGAATTCCAGAACGTGGAGCGCGGGTCGCTTTGGATCAAGCGCCCCGACGGCTACCAGTGCATCGAGGCCACCGGCGACGAGGCCGACCGGCTGGTCGGCTTTCTCGTGCCCAAGGGCAAGCCGAGCATCGTCGGCTGGGTCATCGAAAACGGCAAGATGACCATTGCCGAACCCGGCAAGGACAAGCGCCATTTCAAGGAGGCCGAATCGGGCATGGACGTCAAGTCCACGCTCATTTTGTGCTATCCGCTGGTGCTCAAGGACGGCGACGTCTACGGCGCGGTGGAGATCATCGACACGGCCCACGGCGGCAGCCGGCTCAATCTGTCCAAGGAATATCTGGAACTGCTCGAGGAATTCGTGGCCATCGGCTCCATTGCCCTGGGCAACGCCCTGGCCTTTGCCGACCAGAAAAAAGAGACCCAGAAGCTCAAGCGCATTATCGGCGAATTTCGCGGCGAAACGCCGCTTATCGGCCGCAGCCCGGCCTTTCGGACCGCGCTGGAGGCCGCCGCCAACTATGCCCGCACCGATTTCCCGGTGCTGATCACCGGCGAATCCGGCACCGGCAAGGAGCTTTTCGCCCGGGAGATCCACCGCTTAAGCCCGCGCAAGGACAAGCCGTTTCTGGTGCAAAACGTCTCGGCCATCCCGGATACGCTGCTGGAATCGGAACTGTTCGGCTACAAGAAAGGGGCGTTTACCGGCGCGGACCGCGACAAGATCGGCCTGTTCGAGGCGGCCGACGGCGGCACGGTCTTTCTCGACGAGATCGGCGACATGCCGCTTGGGCTGCAGGCCCGCATCCTGCGCGTGCTCCAGGAAAACGAGGTCAAGCCCCTGGGCGGCACGGAAACCCGGCGGGTGGACGTGCGCCTGATTTCGGCCACCAACTGCGACCTGCCCCGGGCCATCGCCGAGGGGAGCTTTCGCCAGGACCTCTATTACCGCTTAAACGTCCTGCCGCTGCGGCTCCCGGCCCTGCGCGACCGGCCCGAGGACATCCCGGAGCTGCTCGATTATTTTCTGGCCCGCGACGCCGCCCGGCTTGGGCTGCCGCCAAAGGCCTTTTCACCCAAGACCAAGCGGGCGCTGGGCCAGCGCGTCTTTACCGGCAACGTGCGTGAGATGGAAAATCTGGTGCGCTACCTGCTGGCCACCGTGCCGGGCGAGGTCATCGAGGCCGAGGACATCCCGCCGCCAAGCGAACCGGGAACCCTGCCCGGGCCCGACGGCGCGACCGAGCCGCCGGTCCGCTCCGATGCGGCCAAGGCCCCGGACCTGACCGGCTACACCAGGGACGCCCTGGAGCACGCCTACGCCCTGGCTTTGCTTGAAAAGTTCAAGTGGAACGTGACCAAGGCCGCCAAGGCGGCCGGGGTCAACCGCTCGACCTTCGATTCGAGGCTGCGCAAACTCGGCATCAACAAGGAATAACCCGCCCGGGCCACGGCCGGGGGGGGCCGCCCGCCTGGCCTTACGCCGGCGCCTTCAGCGAAAAGCGCCAAGCGCAGGCGCAATCGTCCCGCGTCACCTCCGGCGGACAACTCACGCAGGCGACGGTGACGGCCGGGTCCACCCCGGCGGCGAAGGCCACGTACTCCACCGTGCCGCCCGAGGCGCAGGGATACGGGGGAAGGCCCTGCCTGGCCCGGGCCGATTGCACCCGGCAGTCGGTCATGCGCAGGGTGAAGCCGTCCGGGGTCTCGTCCACGAAATCAAAGCGGTTGATGCGGGAAACCAGCCGGGCCGTAAGACAAGCCTTGGCCGCCGCCAGCCCGCCTCCGGCCCCGAGGCCAAGGGCCTCCCTGGCCCGAAGTCCCTCGTAATAGCCCAGGCGCGACCAGCAGCTGTCGTTGACCCGCTTGGCGTCGTGCATGCCGTGGGCGTCTTCCACGGCGCGAAACCACACCCCGTCCGCCGCCAGCCAGGAGACCGACAAGGCGGTTACAAGCTTCTCCAGCCGCTCGGGTCCGAGCCCGGCCAACACCGTCTCCACGTCGCCCGGCAGATCGAGCGCCCGCTCGATGCGCCGGGCCAGTAGCGGCAGATAGGCCTCGCCCACCGTGGACTCCAACCGGCAGGCCTCGGCCGGGCCGAGCTGATGGGCCGTCTCAGCCAGCCACAGGCCGTAATGTACGGCAAT
>JBKICS010000457.1:0-4429 GCA_046567015.1 Acidobacteriota bacterium
CCGATCAGCCCGAGGACCATCCCCCGGCGCATGTCCATGAAAAAGAGGCCGCCCAGAACGCCCACCGCGCCGCCGATGAGCAGGCCGCGTTTGACGTCGGCCCAGAAGGCCTTGCGCTTGTCGTCGTCCATCACTTCCCCTCCGGTTCCAGGGCCTCGATGCCGCCCATGTACGGGACGAGGACGGCCGGCACCACCACCGATCCGTCGGCCCGGACGTAGTTTTCCAGGATCGCGGCCATGGTGCGGCCGATGGCCAGGCCGGAGCCGTTGAGCGTATGCACGTAGGCCGTCTTCTTGCCGCCGTCCGGTTTGAAGCGGATGTCGGCCCGACGGGCCTGATAGTCCTCGAAATTGGAGCAGGAGGAGATCTCGCGGTACTTGTCCTGTCCGGGCAGCCAGACCTCCAGGTCGTAGGTCTTGGCCGAGGAAAAGCCCAGGTCGCCGGCGCACAGCGCCACCACCCGGTAGGGCAGGTCCAGGGCCTGCAGGATGGCCTCGGCGTGGGTGGTGAGCTTTTCGAGCTCGTCGTAGGAGGCGTCGGGGTGGACGAAGCGCACGAGCTCCACCTTGCCGAACTGGTGCAGACGAATGAGCCCCTTGGTGTCCTTGCCGTAGGAGCCGGCCTCGGAGCGGAAACACTGGGTATGGCAGACGTAGCCCAGCGGCAGGGCGGATTCGGGCAGGATTTCGCCCCGGTGCAGGTTAGTCACCGGCACCTCGGCCGTGGGAATGAGATAGGAGGCCGCGCCCTCGATCTTGAAGAGCTCCGCCGCGAACTTGGGGAGCTGGCCCGTGCCGACAAGGCTCTCGTCGGAGACGATGTAGGGCGTGGCCACTTCGAGATAGCCGTGGGCGGCGATGTGCGTATCGAGCATGAAAGCCGCCAGGGCGCGCTCCAGGCGGGCCAGCCCGCCGCGCAGGACCACGAAGCGCGCGCCGGAGAGCTTGACCGCCCGTTCGGCGTCCAGGCCCAGGGCCGCGCCGATGTCCTGGTGCTCGCGGGGCGGGAACTCGGTGAAGGCGCGCGGCGTGCCGACGAGGCGCACGGTGGGATTGTCGTTTTCACTCACCCCGTCGGGCGTGGTGGCGTGGGGGATGTTGGGTACGCCGAGGAGCAGCTCGGCCACTTCGGCATCGATGGCCTTGGCGGTTTCGTCCAGGGCCTTGATGTCGTCGGAGAGCGTGCCGAGCCCGGCCAGGACATGGGCGGCGTCGCCGCCGGCCCGCTTGATCCGGGCCACTTCGGCCGAGGCGGCGTTGCGCTGGCCTTTTTTCTGCTCGACCGCCGTGAGCAGGGCGCGTCGCCGCTCTTCCAGGGCCAAAAAAGCGTCCATATCGAAGGGAAAGCGCCGCCTGGCCATGCCGTCAGCCACGGCGGCCGGGTTTTGGCGCAGGAATTTGAGATCCAGCATGACTCGCTCCTTGTCGTATCCGTCGGGAAAGCCATGTACGCGGCCGGTTGTTGCCGCGTCAAGCCCGCCGGCTTCCGTGGGTCGGATCGGTTCGCCGTAATTGACAAATATGGCAAGAAGCTTCGCCTGGGGGCCGTGACAGGGACGACCAAATCCGATAATCGAGGCACAGTCGTCACCAGGAGGCAGCATGCAAGAAGAATTGCAACACTTGGCGCTGGAACTCGGCCAGGCGCTCACCGCCCGGGGCTGGCTGCTCGGCAGCGCCGAATCCTGCACCGGCGGCCTGCTCGCCAGCGTACTCACCGACGCGCCCGGGGCCTCGGCCTGGTTCGCCGGGGGCGTGGTGGCCTATGCCAACAGCGTCAAGCGCGACGTGCTGGGCGTGTCCCAGGCGGTGCTCGAAACCAAGGGGGCGGTCAGTCGCGAGGCCGTGCTGGCCATGGCCAAGGGGGCGCGCGGGGTGATCGGCTCCGAGGTGTCCGTGGCCGTAAGCGGCATCGCCGGCCCGTCCGGAGGGACGCCGCAAAAACCCGTAGGCACGGTCTGGATGGCCTGGGAAGGGCCGGATCTGACCGAGGTCAAGCGCTTTCTGTTTGCCGGCGACCGGCTGGCGGTCAAGCGGCTGGCCGTGCGGGAAGCCATGGCCGGAGTGCTGGCCGTGGTCGGCCGCTGCGGCGGCCAGGCGGGCTGATCCGGAGTGCCCATGGCGTCGTCACCGCCTCGTCGCCGCCCGGTCACGCCGGTGGGCTAAGGGCGGGCACAGGCCGTTTCCAAAGCGGCCGGGGAGGCGCGATGGCGACACAGACAGCCCGGTTGGGCGGGGTGATGGGCGTGGCCGAGGCCGCGGATCGGCTGGAGGCCATGGCCCGGGCGCTTCGGACCGGCAGCCTCGGCCTGGCGGCCGGACGGGTGTCCCTGGAACTGGCTCCGGCGGTGATGCTTACCGTGGAGATCAAGGCCACCAAGCGCCCCGACCGGGAGGGCCTGGACGTGCGTCTGTCCTGGCAGCCGCACCGGCCTGGCGAGGCCGGCGCGCGCGGCGAGTTCTAGACCGCCGACAGGGCGGCCAGGCCCCTCTCGGACACCACCCAGCCCTTGGCCGTGACCCGGCCCTTGAGACGGATGCGCAGCAGATAGCCGTGCAGGAAAAGATCGTGCAGGTCGTCGGCGTCGAAATCCTTGGCCAGTTCCTTGGGCATAAGTCCCCGGTTCCGGGACAGGCGGGAATAGTGGTACACGTCGGACAGGATGCGCAGATGTTCCGGCAATAAAGGGGCTGGGGCCTCGGCTCCGGCCAGGGTCCGGCGGCCGGGGTCGGTGAGCCGCCAGCCTTCCATGTCCTTGCCGCAGGCAAATGAAAGCTTGACCCGGTCCAGAAATCCGGCATCCTCAAGCCCCGCCAACAGCGTTTTGTCATAGTGCAGGGCCTGCCGTTTCGGCATGGTCCCGTTGTAGCGCCGTACCGTGGCAAAAGCGGCGGCGGCGCGCAGGATGTCAATCTGGGCGGTTGTGGGCTGCATGGCGTCCCTCATTTTTTTCCGAGCCTAGCAAAAAGTGCGATAAAGCGGCAACCCTCCGGGAATCCCTGACGATTCCCGAGCCGGCCAGAGGATTTCCGTCCTTTACAATTTGCGCTTTTCTGGTAAGGAACCAGCCTGTTAAGCATTTGTGAAGAAAGGTACATTAATCCATGCTCAAACTGGTGGACTATCTGGTCCTGGACCAGCAGGCCGTCCTGGATGCCTGGTTCGACCTCGTGCTCGGCACCTACGCCGAAAGCACGGCCGTGCTCTGGAAAAAGCGGGACGATCCCTTTGCCAACCCGGTGCGCCATCGCTTCGAAGCCGGCATGCGCGGCATCGTGACGAACCTGGCCACCTGCGGCCCGGCGCCCGACGCGGCCACGTTCACGCCGCTGCTCGACGAGATCGTGCGGGTGCGCGCCGTCCAGGACTTCACCCCGTCCCAGGCCACGTCCTTTATTTTCCTGCTCAAGAAAGCGATTCGGGAAACCCTGTGGTCCAAGATCGTGGAGCACGACCTGTTCGTCGAGCTCCTGGCCCTGGAATCCTCCATCGACGTCCTGGCCCTGCTCTCGCTCGACATCTACTGCCAGTGCCGGGAAAAAATCTACGCCCTTCGGATCGATCAGATCAAGAAACAGTACGACCGGCTCCTGAAACGGGCCAATCTCGTCTGCGACCTCTCCGCCGAGGGAGGGGAGGACCAGTAGGCGTCAATGGGGAAACCTTAAACGAGGTGAGGGTACATGGCAGCGTTTTACTCCTTTCTCGCGGTATTGGCGCTCATCGTCATCCCGTGGCTGGGCGTGGGGATGGGGATGGGCGCGCTGTTCGGGATAGCACTCCCGTACATCGCAATCATCATTTTCATGGTGGGGTTTACCATGCGCATCGTGGACTGGGCCAAAAGCCCGGTTCCGTTTTGCATTCCCACCACCGGTGGTCAGCAGAAATCGCTGCCCTGGATCAAATGGAACCCTTGGGACAATCCGGATGACAAGAAAGGCGTGTTCATGCGGATGGTTCTCGAGGTGCTCTGCTTCCGCTCGCTTTTCCGCAACACCTCGGTGAAGCTGCAGCAGGACGGACCCAAGGTCGGCTACAGCTCGGAAAAGTCCCTGTGGCTGTTCGCCTTGATCTTCCATTACTGCTTCCTGCTCATCCTGGTGCGCCACCTGCGCTTTTTCATGATGCCGGTGCCCTATCCGGTGCATGTCGCCGAATTCATGGATTCCATCCTGCAGATCGGCCTGCCGGTGATGTACCAGTCCGACGCCCTGATCATGGTCGGTCTGCTCTTCCTGCTGGCCCGCCGGGTCTTCGACGGCAAGGTCCGCTACATCACGCTGATGCAGGACTACTTTCCGCTGCTCCTGCTCCTTGGCATCGTGCTGACCGGCATCTGGATGCGCTACGTGGTCAAGGTCGACGTCATCGCGGTCAAGGAACTGACCATGAGCATCGTGACGTTGCACCCCAAGATGCCGAC
>JBKICS010000458.1:0-2597 GCA_046567015.1 Acidobacteriota bacterium
GCACCATTTCGTTGCCAGGCGTTCCCCAGTAAAATTTCCCCCGTCCAGGGGGGCCGGGGGGGATGATCCCCCCCGGTATTCTTCTCTTCCTACTCTTCCACTCTTCTCTATTCTTCCGTCTTTTCGGCAGCGCCGTCGGCCAGGTCTACCTGGGGACCGGCGGGGTAGCAGCCGAGGATACGCAGACTGTGGGTGTTTTCGGTCAGCGTCGCCAGCAGTTTCTTGTATTCCTCGCGGGTCAGGTCGCATTGCAGGTCGGCGAAGAACACGTACTGCCATTTTTCGCCCCGGATGGGCCGGGATTCCAGCTTGGTCAGGTTGATGCCCTCGCCGGCCAGGTGGGAGAGCACATGGTAGAGCGCGCCGGGCTTGTTGGGCACGGTAAACAGGATCGAGGTCTTGTCCCGCGTCTGCTGCTTGGTGTCCTCGGGGCCGATGATGAAAAAGCGCGTCCAGTTGTCCGGCAGATCCTCGATGGGGCTGGCCAGGACGGAAAGGCCGTGCATGGGGGCCAGGCGCAGATGCCCGATGGCGGCGGCATTGGGCTCGCTAACGACCTTTGTGGCCGCGGCGGCCGTGGAGTCCGTGGGGATGATCCTGGCCTTGGGCAGATGGGTCTTGAGCCACACGGCGCACTGGGCCAGGGGCTGGGGGTGCGAATAGACGGCTTCGACGTCGGCAAGGCTCTTGGCCGTGGAGAGCAGGGCGTGGCTCACCCGGCAGGTGATTTCGGCCTGGATGAACACGTTGTAGCGCTGGAAGTTGTCCAGGCTCTGGCCGATGGTGCCTTGCAGGGAGTTTTCCAGCGGCACCACCCCGAGATCGGCCTGCTTGCCGGCCACGGCGGCGAACACGTCGCCGATGGTGGTCTGGGGCAGGAAATCCGGGGAACGGCCCAGGGCGGCCATGGCGGCGAAGTTGGAAAACGTGCCTTCGGGACCGAGATAGGCCACCCGTTCGGGGCGCTGGAGCCGGCGGGACGAGGACAGGATTTCCCGGTAGATGCTGAGCAGATGGGCCACGGGCAGGGGGCCGGGATTGGCTTCGGCCAGTCGGGTCAGCACTTCCTGTTCGCGAAAGGGCTTGAAGATGGCGCTGTCGCGGCCGTCCTTGCGCCGCCCCACCTCCAGGCTCAGGGCGGCGCGTTTGTTGAGCAGGGCCAGGATATCGTTGTCCAGGGCGTCGATGCCGCGGCGGATTTCCAGCAAGGCCTCTTCCAGGGAACCCGGCGGGGCGGTCTTGTCAGGGCTGTCCGGGTTCATGTCATCCTTCCTTGATGTCTTCGGCGATACGCATGCCGAAATGGCGGCCGGCCACGTCGGTGGAGACGAGCACCTGGTCGCCTTCGCGCAGGGCCACGACGCTTATGGGCTTGCCCTCGGGGGAAACCACCCGGATGGTTTCGGCGTTTTGCAGAAACACCTTGCCTTCCTTACCCCCGACCTCGGCGGTGATGAGCAGCATGGGCCGGATTTCGGTCTTGACCCGGCCGACCACGGCGGTCTTGGTGTCGCCCTTGTGGGAGACGATGAGCACTTCCGAACCCGAGGTCAGTTCTTCCAGATAGCGGGTCTTGTCGCCGGGCATCTGGCAGTAGGCGTGGACCGCGCCGGCGTTGATGCGAAAGGGCCGGGCCGCGACGTAGGGGTTGGACTCGGTTTCGGCGTTGACCAGAAAGGTAAAGGCCGAGGAGTTGCCGACGAGCATGCCTTCGCCGGTTTTTAAGATGCTGGTGGTGTCCACGCAGACCCGATGCCCCAGGCCGGCGTGTTCGATCTTGGTAATGGTGGCGGGAACGAGGTCCATTTTGCCCTGGGAGAGTTTCAGTTCGTTGACGATGGTCTTTAAGTCGCACACGGCTTCGGGGGTAATAAGCAGCTTGTCCGCGCCGCGCTCCAGCACCCCGGCGGCCAGCCGCGCCCGGTCCAGGCTTTCGCACTCAAGCCCGAGGCCCTCGGTGCAGGCCAGGATGTTTTCAACCGGAATGATCTCCCAGCCCTTGGCCAGGAAGGTCGGCCGGCAGGCCCTAAGCGATTCGATGGCCGTTCCCTCGTCGTCCTTGCAGCAGATAGGGACCAGCGCGAACTCCTCGGGCGTCATCACCTTGGTGCGCCCCAGGGCCAGGATCTTGTCCGCATCGGCGGCCTCGGCCACGAAGCCGTCCACGCCGGATTCGAGGCCGAGGGTGACGATATTTTTATCGAAGGGAACGACCTTGAGCCATATTTCCTTGGTCATGACCTAGTCCTTCAAGAGTTCGAGGGCCTGATCCACTTCCCAATCGAGGTGGACGATGCCGTGCAGGGCCTGGACGATGCGGGCCGGCTGGGCATGCTGGAAGATGTTGCGGCCAATGGACAGGCCCGAGCCGCCGGCCTGGACCGAGTCGTGGGCCATCTGCAGCAGGTCGCGGTCGTTGTCCATTTTCGCGCCGCCGGCGATGACCACCGGGATGCAGCAGGCTTCGGTGACCCGGGAGAAGGACTCGATGTCGCCGGTGTAGGGCACCTTGACCACGTCGGCCCCGAGCTCGACGCCCACCCGGGCGCAGTGGGCCACCACTTCGGCGTCGTATTCATTTTTGACCTTGGGACCGC
>JBKICS010000459.1:0-2714 GCA_046567015.1 Acidobacteriota bacterium
AGCGCCTCCACCTCGGTCGGGGTGCGCTGCAGATACTGGACGTATTCCCCCTTGGTCGCGATCTGGTGCACGGCCATGCGCCGCGCGATCCGGCGATCGATGGTGCTTGGCTTGTATTGGGAAAAATCGTGTCCGGTCTGGGCGCGCAGGAGCACGAAGATCTTGCGCATCGCGTTGTCCGCGTGGGGTGTGGGCGCGGCAGCGGCCCGGGGAGTCCGGCCGAAGGCGTGGGCGGCATAGGCCAGGAGCCGGGCGGGCATCTCGGCCGGCGGCAGTTCGAAGTCCACGAGGCCGGTGGCCAGGGCGCTTCGCGGCATGCCGTCGTATTCGGTGGTCGCCGGGGACTGGACCATGACCATGCCCCCTTCGCCCTTGATGGCCCGCACGCCGGATGTGCCGTCGCTGCCGGTGCCCGAAAGGATGATGGCGATGGCCCGGTCGTGCTGGTCGCTGGCCAGGGATCGGAAGAAGAAGTCGATGGGCAGGCGCAGGCCCCGGGGCGCGGCCGGTTCCAGCAATTGGAGCCTGCCGCCCAGGAAGGCCATGTCGCGGTTGGGCGGGATGATGTAGGCGCAGTTGGGCCGGACTTCCATCCCGTCCGTGACCTCGAAGACCTGCATGCGGGTGGAGCGCCGGATGAGTTCGGTGAGCAGGCTCTTGTGGTCCGGGGCCAGGTGCTGCACCAGCACGAAGGCCATGTTGGGGTCGGCATCGGCGGGCATGCCGGCAAAAAAGGCTTCGAACGCCGCCAGGCCTCCGGCCGAAGCGCCGATGCCCACGATGGGGAAGGAAGGCTCGGCCTGGGCGTCCGGCGCAAGGACCGCTGTCGCCGGGGCAGGGGGCTGGGTGTCGGGCCGGGCCTTTTTGTGAGACATGACGGTATCTCCCGGTGCGGCTTGACCGATGCTCCAGCCCGAACGCAAAGCTGGGCTGCGTACGGCGCGCGTTGTTTCCTGCCTTGTATCACATTTCGAGCAAGACAAGGCAATCACTTACAGGAATGCCTGTCCGCTCGATTCTCCCGGGCCGTCAGGCGCGGGCCGGGACACGCCTCCCGCGTCCGGCGGCTCCGGCGTTGCCGGCAGTGGGCCGGGGGCCTGCGGTCCCGGCCGCCTGGCTGTCGTGGTCCGACATGATTGCCGCACCGGGAGAGCGCCACCGCCGCGAAGCAGGAAACGTCCCGGGAGGGAGATGCCGGGAAGAATATGCGAACAGTGACGAAGTCTGGCGAATGATCGCCCCGTTTCGTATTCGTTGCATCCGTTGACATCCGGCACTCTTGGGGGCACAGGAGAGGCACTTGCTGTGCCGCTTTCGTCTGGGGGCACATGCGTGGCAAACCCCGTCTTTCTTGGATTTGCGGGGGTGAGCGCCCCCCGGGTTCACGCTTTCGGGTAAGGCCCGGGAGCGCGTCGCCTGCGGACAGCCCGTCCGCCGCCAGCGCCATTCGTGGCGGCTGGTGGGCCATGAATTGTCCCTGGCCGCGTTCCTTTCACTGCTGTTCGAGAACGCTCTTCGCATCCGTGCCGGCTCGGAAGTCAGGAGGCTTACGGCCTTCATGACGCATCCGGCGGTTGCGCCACTCTCCTTGTGTGATTCCGCTTCGAGGGGAGCTGCGGCGACAGCCGTCCACACGCTTTTCACGGCGGCAAGGCCGGTGCGCGGAAAACCGAAACCGTGTCTGCGACGACGCGACAGGGAATACCATGGAATTTGATGCGGACCTCTTGCGAGAGTTTCTGTTGGCGGCAGGGAGCGATCAGGCTGCGGTCGTCGGGCTTGCCCCCGGCGCGGCCCTGGGAGAGCAGGGCATTTCCCGGGAAATCCGGGCGGCCCTGCCCGCGCTCTTGACCGAAGCCCTCGGCGCGCCCGCGCCTGAGGCCTGTCTGGTGGAGCAGGGGTCGCTCAATGACTGGGCCGCCTTTTTGCGCGAGAACCTGGATGATGCGGCGGTCAAACGCGCCGCCATCGCCCGGGTCGAGGCCACGATGCAACCGCTGCCGCCGAACCAGGCCTACGCGATTGACCGGATGCGGCCCGAGGATGCCCCCGGGGTGGTCCGGCTGTTGTATGCTGTCTACGGCGACAAGTACCCGGTTCTCGATTACTTCGTCCCGGAGCAGTTGACGGCGCTCAACCGCCGGGACGCGGTCCTGACCCTGGTGGCCCGACTTCCCGACGGAGCCATCGCCGGCATCGGCTCGTTTTACCGCAGTTCGCCGCCGAATCCCGCCGTCTACGAACAAGGGCAACTCCTGGTCGCCAGGGAGTACCGGCAGGGATCCATCGCCTTTCGAATGCTCAAGCGGCTGGACGAACTCTCCCATGCCATGACCCAGGCCCAGGCCTTTTTCGGCGAGGCCGTGTGCACCCATCTGGTCACGCAAAAGACCGCGGTGCACCAACGCTACGCCGTCTGCGGCCTGGAACTCTCGCTCATGCCGTCCGGCGCGTACGAAAAGGAAGGGGCATCGGGGCGCGTCAGCTGCCTGCTCCATTTCCGGGTGGACCGCGACCAACCCCAAGCGCTGTTTCTCCCGGAGTCCTATCGTCCGGTCCTTACGCATATCCTGGCCGGCATGGGTCTCGATCGTGACGTCCGGTATGCCGCAGAGGACGTCCCGAGCGCGTCCCAAACCGTCCTGACCTCGCGGGTCTTCGATTTCGCCCGGGTGGAGCGCGTCCAGGTGGCGACCATCGGCCAGGATTTTGCC
>JBKICS010000460.1:0-4327 GCA_046567015.1 Acidobacteriota bacterium
CGGGGGCGTGCTTGACGGGCTTGGTCAGCACCCGGCAGCAGGCGGACTTGTGCCGGTCGGTGAAGGCTTCGTGGATGACGGCCGATTCCCGGCGCACGGCCTTTCGGGCCTCGGCGTGGCTGCCCCGGGAGCAGACCAGCCCCACGGCGGCGCAGGCCCCGGCCACGGCCCCGCACAGGCAGCCCCGGTCGCCAAGCCCGGCGGCCAGGCCGGCGGCCAGGCCCACGGCCTGCTCCTCGGTCAGCGGCTGGCCGAAGGTCTCGTTTACGGCCACCAGGATGGCCTCGGCGCACAGGAGCTTGCGGTGGCTGAAATAGGCCTCGGCCTTCTCGGACACGGCCAGGGCCAGGGCGTCGAGGCGGGCGTTGTCGGAATAGGGGGCATTCATGCCGGCTCTCCTATCGGGAGCGGTTGGCGCAGGCAAGCAAACAATGCGGGTGGTCTGGCGCGGCCCGGGACGTCTCCCCCAGGCCAGGGGGACCGGGGGGGATGATCCCCCCCGGCGGGGCTCGGGGCAGCGCCCCGATCTTCCTATTTTACGGCTTCCACGGGCTGGGCCGCGCCCTTCCAGGCGAAGATGCCGCCGGGGTAGCGCACCACGTTTTTGTAGCCGAGCTTTTTGGCCCAGACCGCGCCGTTGTGGCTGCGGGTGCATTTGACGAAGCCGCAGTAGACCACGATGGTTTTGTCCTTGTCCGGGCCGAGCAGGGCCGCGTAGTCGGCCTCGGTCTTGCCGCCGGTCTCCTTGGCGTCCCAGGTGGTCATGTCCGGGATGGGGAAGACGAAGTTCACGGCGCCGGGCACGTGTTCCTTCTTGAAGCTGTCCTCGTAGGGCATGGTGTCGACGATGACGAGCGGTTTTTTTTCGGCGATCCACTTCTCCAGTTCCTCGGTGGAGACCAGCCCATAGCCGCCTTTCTGGGTGTCGCGCACCAGTTTGACGGCTTCTTTCTCCTTGGTGGTTTCGTCCTCGAACTTGTCGGCCAGGGCCGGATGGGCCAGGGCGACGACGGTGAGCAAGGCCAGCAGCAATTTAAGCGCGCGCATGAACACTCCTTGGGGGTTGGGGGTTGGAGGCTGGGGGCGAGAGGAATGGAAAAGACGCCAGAGGGCGCAATAGGCCACGCCGGCGAGCAGCACGAGGTCGCGCCACAAGGTCGGCCACAGGCCGTGGTAGACCTGGCCCTCGACATCGCCCGGGCCGTAGCAGCCGCAGTCGATGGCCAGGCCCTGGCGGATGGCGTGCGTGACCACGCCGATGAAAAGGAGGAGCAGGGAGCCGATGACGGCCAGCCCCCCGGGAAGGTCGCAGAGCAGCAACCCGCCGCCGAGGATTTCCAGTATGGGCAGGGCCACGGCCAGGGGCTTGGCCAGATCGGTCGGCAGGATGGAGAAGGCCTTGATGGTCAGGACGAAGGCGTGGACGTCGGCCAGCTTGAGGACGCCGGCCGCGATGAAGCTCACGGCCAGGGCGGCGCGGACGGCCCGGGAGATCCAGGGCGAGGCGAGAAGTGGCGTTCGGTATCGCATGGTGTGGGGGCGCTTTTGCCGACAAGCGACCCCACACCCATAGCATGGCTCAAATAATCTGACAAATCAGCATGTTAAATAGGTTTGCCGGAAAGCTATCGACGGAACTGATTTACGGCGCGGCCGGCGCCTGGGGCGTGGATTCGGGTTCGCTTTGCGTCTTGGGCGCGCCTGGGGCGGTCGCGGCCGGCGGCGCGACGATTTCGACCGCCTCCTCCTTGGCGGTGTCGGCGGGCGCGTCTTTTTTCACCGGGATGCGCAGCACCGTGCCCGGGCGCACGTTGTCCGGGTTGATGTCGGGATTGGCGGCGATGACGTCGCGGATGCGCGCGCCGTGGGCATTGGCCACCTTGGACAGGATTTCCCCCTCCTTGATGGTGTATTCGATGTAGTTGCCCGGCGGCGGCAGGGACGCGGCCTTGGCGGCGGGCTTGGCGGCCTGGCCCGGCAGGTTGATGGTCGCGCCGGCCTTGAGGTTTTTGTCGGTGAGCCCGGGGTTGGCGGCGGTAAGCTCGGCTTCGGAGACGCCGTGGGTCTTGGCGATGCGTTCCAGGCTGTCGCCTTTTTTCACCAGATAGCTTCCGCCCTTGCCGGCGGCCGTGGTCGGGGCGAGGCCCTGGGCTTTGGCCGAGGCCTCGGTGAGCGGGGCATAGAAATAGAAGATGCGGCCGGTGGGCGCGTCCTTGTCGTGGCGGTGGCCGATAAAAAGCGCCCCAGGCCAGCTCCATGCGGCGATCTCATAGGCATGGCCGGCGGCGTCGGTCTTCTGGCGGACGCTGTCCGGCGGGCCGTACTTGGCCTCGAGCCCGGCTTGCAGGGCGGCATAGGCTCCCGGGGCCTCGTAGCCGATCTCGGCGTGGTAGAACTGGTTTTTGAAAAACGAGTAGGTGACGTTTTTAAGGGCGATGCCGCCCAGTTCCTTTTTCTCGCCCGGACGTTCGTAGTGGATGATGTCGCCTTCGCGGTCCACGACCTTGAGGTCGGGCAGCGACGACGGCGGCACCCCCCAGGCCAGGCCCCGAAAATCGGCGGGCAGCTTCTGGGGATCGGCGGCCCGGGCCGCGGTAAGGGAAAGGGTCAGGGCCAACGGGGCCAGGAGTATGGTCAGAAACGGCATGCGCATAAATGGTCGGGCCTCCGGATGAAGTGCGGCCACCTTACGCCAGGGGCCCGTGTCAGTACAGCACTTGTGAACCGGGCACATCCGGGCGGTGAAAGTAGAATTCCACCCGCCGGTTGGCGGCTGCGGCCTCGGGGGAGAACTCCGGCATGAGCGGCCGCGAATCGCCGTAGGCCACGGCCCGCAGGCGCCCCGCCTGGATGCCCCCCATGCTGATGATGGCCCGGGCGGCGGCGGCGGCGCGCGCCCCGGAAAGCTCCCAGTTGGAGGGGTAGGGCCCCTTGGCCGTCTCGTCTGCGCCGGCGTGGCCCCGGATGACCAGGGCGACATTGTAGGTTTTGAGCACATCCACCACATCGGCGAGCAGGTGCTTGGCGGCCGGAGTCAGCTCGGCCGAGCCCGGGGCGAAGAGCATGCCGTTTTGCAGGCGCAGCAGCACGCCCACGTCGTCGGAACTGACGCCGCTGCTGCTTTTGAGGAACGGATCCTCGGTGATGATTTTTTTGAACCGTACGGCGATGGCGTAGCGCATGGCGTCGTCGCGGTTGAGCGCCGCCGAGCGCTGGCGTTCGCCCGGGTCGGGTGAAAAAAGCGCCCCCTGGGCCGGCTTGAGTTCCCCCTGGAAATATTGCTCCAACTGCTTGAGGGTGGCCGGCGGGGTCATGTTGACGATCCACATGAGCAGGAAAAAGGCCATCATGGCCGTGACGAAGTCGGCGTAGGCCACCTTCCAGCTCGATCCGTGGGCCTTGGGAAAGCCGGGGAGCCTGGGCGGCTTGCCCGGGGCTGATTTCTTGCCGCTGGTCATGGCGGCCTAGCCCCGCACCAGGGCTTCGAGGTCGGTGAACTCCGGGCGCAGGGCCTCGGGCACGGCCCGGCGGCCGTATTCCACGGCAATAAGCGGCGTGGCCCCCCGGGCCGCCCCGGCGATGACCGCCCGGATGACCGAGAAATAGGTTTGGCGCTCCATGGCCTGGTTTTCCAGGTTGGAGGCGAGCGGTCCGATGAACCCGTAGCACAGGAGCACGCCGAGGAAGGTGCCGACCAGGGCCGAGCCGATGCTGTGCCCAAGAACCTCCGGCGGCTGGCTGATCTTGCCCATGGTCAGCACCACGCCAAGGACGGCGGCCACGATGCCAAGGCCCGGCAGGGATTCGGCCACCTTGCCCAGGTTGTGGCCCGGGCTGGCCGCCTGCTGGTGGATGGCGGCCATGTCCAGGTCCATGAGCTGCTCGATCTCCTGGGCGTCGCCGGTGACCAGGTAGACGCGCATGGTGTCGCAGATAAAGGCCAGGGCCGTCCTGTCGCGGGTCAGCCGTTTGGCCTGGGAGAAGACCGCGCTCGATTCCGGCCGCTCGATGTCGCCTTCGATGCTCATGAGCCCCTCGCGCCGGGCCTTGCCCAAGAGCCGGGCCAGGCAGGTCAGCATCTCCAGGTAATCCTGCCGGCCGATGTGGGCTGGGGCCAGGGCCCGGGGCAGGCCCTTGGCGATGAGGGCAAGCGAGTTTCGGGTGGAGCCGATGCACATGGCCCCGAAGGCCGCGCCGAAAATAATGACCCATTCGGCCGGCTGCACCAGCACGCTGAACACGCCGCCCTCCATGAAATAGCCCAGGCACACGGAGGCGATGACTGCGAGGAAACCGACAAGGACGATCATGGGAGGGTGTCCTGGTT
>JBKICS010000461.1:0-4225 GCA_046567015.1 Acidobacteriota bacterium
GGCTCAGCCCCTTTGGCCGCCGGAGGCACTCTTCCGCCTTTTCCTCTCCCCGCTCCCCCTACACCCTCGCGGCGATGGTCAGGCGCGGGGCGGCGGCTTGCAGCCGGGCGACGAGATCGGGCGGAAAGGCGGTCGGGCCGGCGGCGGCCAGGGCGGCGTCGGCGCAACCGTCGGGTCGAAAAGCCTGGATGATCCAGCGTCCGGCCTCGGCCGCGGCCAGTTCGCCGGCCAGGGTCGCCAGCTCGGCTTCGGTCAGAAGGCCCGGGTGCCAGGTGGTGCGCGTCTCGCAGGGGACGCCGCTTTCAAGGAGCAAATCGAGGCTGGCAAAGGTCGCCTCGCCGCTGCGGGCCACGCCGGTGATGCGGTCGTAGGCGGCGCGCGGGGCCTTTATGTCCAGGCCCACCCAGTCGCACAGCGGCAGCGCCCGGGCCAGGGCGTCGGGGTACATGCCGGTGGTGTGCAGGCCGACCTTGAAGCCCATGTCCCGCACGGCGGCGAGCATGTCGGGGAGCCCGTCCTGGAGGGTGGGTTCGCCGCCGGAAAAGACGACGGCGTCAAGCAGCCCCCGCCGGCCTTCGAGCCAGGCAAGCACCGAGGCCCCGTCGCGCTCGGCGTGGTCGGTGATTTCGCGCAGCGGTTCGTTATGGCAGTAGGGGCAGCCCCAGGGGCAGCCCTGGCAATAGACGACGGCGGCCAGGGCGTCGGGAAAATCGAGTGTGGAGAGCGGCGTCACGCCGCCGATGATGAGACCGTTCATGCCGCGTCCCTTAGCGTTCCTGCCGCCCGGGGGCAAGGGCGTGGTTGGGGGCGGGTTGGGGGGCGGGGTGAGGCTTGCGCTGAAGTGACGGCGGCGGCGTGTGCCTGGGGGCACTGCGTCGGAGCGTCCGGGGTTGTCCGGGAAAGGCCATTGGGAAGCCGAACTTCCCCCACCCATCGGGACCGCCCCGCGTCGGCCAAAGCGCAACGCTCGCGCCTGACCCCGTCAACGCTCCTTCGCGACGAAGCTGTCGAACCAGTCCTTCTGGTCGCGGACGCCGAAAAGAAACGTGCCCCTGTGGTCGGCGCTGTCCCCAGCGTAGACGGCCTCGGCCGGCGCCGCCCCGACCGTTCTGGCGTAGTCCACCGGCAACGTCGACACATAGGGGGTGATGACTTCATCGACCTTGCCGTAATAATAGCGGCTCGGCGTGCGGTAGCGCCAGCGGTAGGCCTCATTGTCCTGAAGCCGACGGTAAAAGCGACTGTCGGCCATGGAGCTTTCGGCGGCAAATTCCGGCCGCAGCAACTCCCCCACCGTTGTTGGCAGTATCTTGGAGGCCTGAGCCCAGTCGATCTTGTTTGCATAGAGATCGCTGGCCGTCTGCCAATACGCCTCCTTGATGACCGCCCGGCTCAGGCCCGGCAGGTCATAGTAGTGCTCGTAGGCGAAGGTAAACAAGAGCGGCGTGCCCGGAAGCCAGGAGGCGTCCAGGGACGTGGGGTTGTTGAGCCAGCGGGTCAGCAGCAGATACAGATCGCTTGGCGTGCAGGCCGTGGCCGCGGCCGTGACCGGGATGCCCAGGCTTTCGAGCTTGTGGCGAAACACCATGGTGGCCCAGGCGCCCTGGGACCAGCCGCTGAGGAAAAGGCCCTGCGGCGTGAGGCCAAGCCCGGTGCAGACCACGCGGGAGGCGAACAGCATGTCCAGGCAGGCTTGCGCCGTGGCCTCCTTGACCATGTAACTGTCCGGCTCCGGGGATTCGCCCTTGCCGATGTAGTCCGGGCCGATGACGATATACCCCTGCCCGGCGAAGCGGGCGATCATGAGCCGGGTTTCCATGGATTCCTCGGGATGCGAGGGCACGGCCGTTTTCGTGAACACGGTGCCGTGCTGGTAGGAAACCACCGGCAGGGTCTTTTGCGCCACCTGCGGCACGGCGACCAGGCCGGAAGCCGAGGTCGGCTTGTTGCCCAGTTCCGGGATAACGGTCTCGTAGAAGACCTTGTAGAGGCTGACGGCGTTTTTCGCCGGCGGGTAGCTGATCGTAAAGGGGCTGAATGCCGCCAACTCCTCGGTCAGGATCTTGTTGAGCCGCTCGACGGAGTAATCGCCGATATGTTCGTAGCGCACCGCTAGCTGCCCCTGCGGCAGGGACGCGGCCAGGGTGGGAAGCGACAGGAGGGTGAGGAGCACAGTCAAGGCCAGGGCAAACCGTCTCATATGCGATCCTTGGAGGCCGTTGCGGCACGGTTGGTGACAAAAGCCGGGCCAAAACCCGGACATGGCAGGAGGCCACGGTTTCCACCCGCAGCATGCCTGCAACAGGCAGGGAATGAAAGACTCTTGTTGACGCGGGAGCGATCCAGGCAGGATCGGGCGGCACGACAGGAGCGGGAATCTGATCTTTTCCGCTGCACCGTGCTCAAATCCTCGCGAAGCGGGCCGCGCGATGGCAGGCTCAAGCGGACGGCACAGCCGACGGCGCCCTGCCTGGGGCGCTTGCGGGAGATGCCGGAACAGTCTAAATCAGGCTTTATCGTCGAGCAGGACGGGAATCCGGCGGCGGCAATACGGAAGCGCTTTACCCGCGCTTGCACCAGAGACAGGGCTTTGTGGATGCATTGTGATGGCAATAACCCTGTGCGGCATTTTATAAATTTAAGAAAGCAAAACGATTGGCGCTGAGAAAAGCCATTTTCCAGCCATGGAAGAGCTTGGCAGGACATTCAAACATTGACCGTGGCCTGCATGCGTCTGCGCGCAGAAAAAAAACAGCCAGATGCGCCAACGCCATCTGCGCGTGTCGGCGGACGCAGTCATAAATTGATGGGCAGCGGTACGAAATTCAAGCAAAAACCGCATTGCCTCAGTCAATTTTTATCAAACGCTTGCAATAACTTTCTGCGCCAACCATACGTAACCTCAAGATCTCATCGAAAGGCTTGTTGCATATGACGGCTATCACAATTGTTGTTCCGGTGTACAATGCCGAGGCGTGGTTGCCCCGCTTCGTGACGTCATTACAGGGCCAGACATTTAGAGATTTTGAGGTGCTCTTCGTTGATGACGCTTCAACGGATGCGAGCAATTCGATGTTGGCTGGATACGCATCTGCGGATCCGCGATTCAAGTTGTTGCCCCTGGCGCAAAAAACCGGTTGCGGAACAGCGCGCAACCTCGGCATCCGCCAAGCGGCCGGCGAGACCATCTGCTTTGCAGATCCGGATGACCTCTTGCCGGAACAGTCCCTTGAGGTCCGGTATGCCGCCTACAAGAAGCACAAGGCCATCGTTCGAGCCTGCCACGACGAAATCATGGATGATGGAACGGTGCACAACCATGAAACACCGCCCTGCGGAATCCAAAACACAATATGCAAGCCGGCGGCAGACAGTTCCCGATTCGGAGTCAATCCGTTCCTCTGCGCCCACTGGACTTGGCTTTTCCCAACCAATTTTTTGCGTCGAAACAATATCTTTAACGGCGAAGACATGCGAACGGCTGAAGATATTGCTTTTTTAACGCGTCTTTTTTTTCACGTACAGCGCCTTGTCTGGATACCAGACACTGTATACTACTGGATGAAGCGTTCTGGATCACTTTCCAATACCATTTATACGCCGCAGCACTACGCGGACTATTTTCAGTGCTGCGACATCTTTTACGAAGAAGCACGAAAGAACAGGCAGGTGCGACTTGCTGATATTTTTTACAATAATTACCTTGTCATTTATTTGAACCATCTGCTGTGGCAAGTCAGTACGGGGAAAAGCAGCGAAGCCGATGCGCGGGAAGTCGTGGCCGCGATGACGGCCGTCAGCTCCCGGCACAATGTCTTTGGCCGCTGTCTGCCGGAGATGCGCAAGCATCCCCAGCACCATGAAGGGCTGTGGCGGCTGTGGCACATCCACAGCGATTCAAACCCGTCCATGATCCTGCGTCTTGCCGCGGCGCAAAGCGTGATGACCCAGATTGCCCGTGAAGCCGAGTATGCCGCACTGTGCCAAAAAGGCTGGAGCCAGGAAGTCACCTTCGATGAACTCGACACGCGCCGTGGACTGTTGCGGGCGCGTTATCTGTTCTGCAACTCCCATCCCGACGAAGCGTACGACTGGGGCGGCGCGCGGCAGGAGCCGGCCTTTGCCAAGAATCGCAAGGTCTATGCAGGGAACAATTACACCATCTACGAGCGCCTTCTCTGGCTTGCCCTGCCGCCGGACGGCGAGGAGCGCTGTCGGTGGACGG
>JBKICS010000462.1:0-3138 GCA_046567015.1 Acidobacteriota bacterium
GACGTTGCAGCGGTCGTGCTCCGAACCCAGGCACCCGGCTGCCGCCTGCATGATGTATTTGCCGGACTGCACGGCGCTGGCCCCGAGCATGATCAGCGCGGCGGCGTTGGCGGCCAGATTGCCGTTCTTGCCGATGCCGCCGCCGGCAATGAGCGGAATCTCGTTCTGCTTGCCGGAGATGACCAGGTTTTCGTAGCAGTCGCGCAGGTTGGTGGCGATGGGGTGGCCCATGTGGTTCATGGACACGTTGTAGGCCGCGCCGGTGCCGCCGTCCTCGCCGTCGATGGCCAGGCCCGCGGCGTAGGGGTTGCGCACGAGGTTATTAAGCACCGCCGTGGAGGTCGTGGTGCCGGAGATCTTCGGGTAGACCGGGACGCGGAATCCCCAGGCCATGGACATGGACTGGATCATCTTGGCCACGGATTCCTCGATGGAATACTGGGTCTGGTGGGTGGGGGGGCTTGGCAGGGACACGCCTTGCGGCACGCCGCGAATGGCGGCGATGAGCTTGTTGACCTTGTACCACATGAGCAGGCCGCCGTCGCCGGGCTTGGCCCCCTGGCCGTACTTGATCTCGATGGCGCAGGGGTCTTCCTTCATGTCGGGCAGGGCTTTTATGATCTCGTCCCAGCCGAAGTAGCCCGAGGCGATCTGCAGGACCATGTACTTGAGAAAGCGCGAGCGCAAAAGGCGCGGCGGACAGCCGCCCTCGCCCGTGCACATGCGCACCGGCATGCCCATCTCTTCATTCAAATAGGTCACGCCCATGACGAGGCCTTCCCACATGTTGGGGGAGAGCGCGCCAAAGGACATGGAGCCGATCATGAGCGGATAGATCTCGCGCACGGCCGGAACCCAGCCGTTTTCCGCCAGGGCGGCGAGGCCTTCCTCGGGGGGCTGGATTCGCCCGAGGAGCGTGCGCAGCTCGAACTCGTGGCGGCCGGCGTCCAGCGCCGGGTCGGTGAGCATGGAGATGCGGATGAACTTGATCTGGTCGAGCAGGCTGCCGCCGTCGTTGCGCCGTCCGCCACGGGTGCGGGCCGCGCCGCCGCGGTTGTTGTGAAACTTCAGCGTCGTGGCCTCGGGGCGCAGCCTTGGAGCGATGGAATTATTGGGGCAGACCATGTTGCACATGGCGCAGCCGATGCAGCGATAGGCCGGATCGGTGCGCTGGCGGATGCCATGGTAGATGCTGTAGGTATTGGTCGGTTTTTTGGCCAGGGCCGCCGTGGTTTCGATGGTGCGCTTGCGATGCACCCCGAGCTCAATGGCGTTTACCGGGCATACGGCCGTGCAGCGCCCGCACAGGGTGCAGGTGTTCTTGTCCCACTCGATCTGCCAGGGCAGGTCGTTGACGCTTAGTGTGGACGGGGTAATGACTGAAGCTGATTGCATATGGTGACCTCTTGGCATTCGGGGCGCACGATGGCCGTATCCAGGTGCATGGGTTGAAAATCGGCATACTGGTCGCGGTCGGGGATGGCCGCGTCAAGGCCGCAGATTTCCGAGGAAAAGGCGAAGATGCCGGGCTTGCCGCCGACCACGCCGGGCCGCAGCTTCTTGCGGTCCTGGACCATGAACATGGTCTTGTCGGGCAGACAGCCGATGACGCAGTTGGGGCCGTCGATAATCAGCTTGCGGCAGGTCTGCTTGATGCGGGCGAGCAGGGCACGGTCGGTGTGCTCTTCCATTTCGGCGTCGGACAGCGGCGTGATGACGTGCTTGTAGTATTCGATGCCAAGCTGCAATCGATTGATGGTGTAGTGCATGATGTGGGCGAAGACTTCCGAGTCGGACTGGTAGCCCATGTAACCGGGGAACCCGCGCGAGAGCAGGTATTCCCGGATGGGCACGAAAGCCGTGTTCTCGCCGTTGGTCATGGTGCACACGCCCTGCAGGAAAAACGGATGGCAGGCGTAGAGATTGATGGCGTAGTTGGTGTTCTGGCGGCCCTGGGCCAGGATGCGGCGGCAGTTGAGCTCGGGCCGGTCGAGGCCGAGGTATTCGCCCACGGCCATGGGATCGCCGACTTCCTTGATCATGACGGTGTCGGGCCAGAAGGAGAAGACGCGAATATTTTCGGCGTCTTCGCCCATGCGGCGCAGTTCCACGCGCATGAGCATGAACATCAGTTCCTGCTCGGCCTTGGTCTTGGCCTTGAGGTCGGCCGGCACTTCATAGGCCCGGGCCATGTAGGTGCCGCGCAGCGGAGTGCCCAGCGGCGCCTTGGTCCGGGGGTCGAGGACCAGGGTCTTGCGGGTGACGAAGCCGCGCTCGCCCATGTAGGCGTCGAGGCGGTTTAAGCCTTCGTCGGTAAAAATACCGGAGAGGATGGGCGCGTCCTTCATTTCACCGAAGGGGCCGCCAAGGTCGGAGAGGAACAGGCCGACGCCTGATCCATCATGCCCTTCCTTCATGACGTTAAGCGCTTCGATGGCGCGCATGGGGGACACTGGGTCCCGGCTGCTGAGGGCGAATAAGCGGCACATGGTCTACTCCGAATAATCGAATTCTCATTAAGGGGGGTTTTTTCATAGTTACAAAATGGGCTACCGTAAAGCACAAAATCTTATTCGGCGGCCCGTCACCACAAAAATCAGCAAATACGGTGGGTAACGAGCGTCGTGCGGGGCTGCTTTCCGGGGCGTTTTCGCCGGTTTTGGCAAGGTGGCCCCGGAGGGGGCGGGGCGCGGCGCGCCGACGCCCGGATCGGGCGATGTTTCGTCGGCGACTCGCGGTCAGGAGGAGGGGAGCAACGTTCGTTTGGCCGTACCCGCCATCATAAATAGGACTTGCGGTCAGGTTGGCAAGCGGCCGGAAACTGTTTCGGGCCAGCGGGAGATGCCGAACAATCTTCGGCTCCTCGGCAGCGGCCGGAACGACGCGCCGCAGCATCGTCGTTCCGGCCGCATGGGCGGCAGGGCTCAGTTGCCCGGGGCGGCCAGGATGTCGGCGGTCGGGAAGGGTGCTCGCAGCAAGCCGAAACGGGCCGAGACGTCGATGACCCCTTGCAGGGCGGCTGGTTCGAGTTTCTCGGGAAAGCGCGGCAGCACAATCCTGGCGGCCAGCTCCGGAGCCAGCTTGGTGCGCGCGCTTAAGATTTCCCGGGCCTTGTCCGGCTTCGCGGCGATAAAGGCC
>JBKICS010000463.1:0-3514 GCA_046567015.1 Acidobacteriota bacterium
GCCATCGCCTCGGTCAGCACGCGCGGCGTGATCTGCCACGACAGGCCCCATTTGTCCTTGCACCAGCCGCATACGCTTTCTTCACCGCCGTTGCCGACGATCGCGTTCCAATAACGGTCGGTCTCCGCCTGGTCGTCGGTGGCGATCTGAAAGGAAAAGGCCTCGCTGTGCTTGAACGTGTCGCCGCCGTTGAGGCCGATGCACGGCAGGCCGCACACCGTGAAATCGACCACCAGGACATCGCCCGCCTTGCCGCCGGGGAAGTCGGACGGCGCCCGGTGGACCGCGCCGACCGCGCTGTCGGGAAAGGTTTGGGCGTAAAAGTGCGCGGCTTCTTCCGCGTCATGGTCGTACCACAGACAGATCGTGTTCTTGTGCATGGCGACTCTCCTTTGTGTTTACCCAGCCAGGACGTCGATACTTTGCCGACTGCGCCGCGCTCGCACGAGCCGTTGCGCCCACCGCCGAACGAACGTGCATCAAAGAATGTCAGTCCCTTTTTCCGTGCATCTGGGCGACAAGCTCCTCCAGGGAGACCTCGTCGTCGATGCGGTAGGGCTCGTAGCTGTCGAGGGCGCCGCCGGGATGGGCCGGCTCGGCGGCGGGCCGGAGCGCGGGCGGGACGCGCTCCGGGAGTGGTTGGGCCTCGGGCGGGCGGACGGGCGGCGCAACCGGCCGGTTGCTGGCCCGAAACACCACCGATGGCGGCGTCAGGCTGGCCCGGGCGTCGATGAATTCCTCGCGGTAGCGCTCGAAGGTGAACATGCCTTCGGCCCGGCCGGCCTGCTGGATGTTTTCGATCTGGTTGAAGCGATTTTCCCGGATGATGTTGCGCAACGCCGGGGCGCTGCGGGCAATGGACAGGACCGGCACCCGGAAGCCCACCGTGGGCGACAGCTCCAGGTGCTGCACCACGATGGCGCTTAGGCACGAGGCCAGTTGGGACCGCACGAAGTCCTGGGCGTCGGGGGTAAAGGCGTTGCACAGGCGCAGGAGCGCTTCCTCGGCCGTGGCGGCGTGCAGGGTGGCGATGACCAGATGGCCGGATTCGGCGGCGTTTATGGTCAGGCGCATGGTTTCCGGCTCGCGCAGCTCGCCCACCACGATGACGTCGGCGTCCTCGCGCAAGACATCCTGCAAGCCCTGCTCGAAGCTCGGGAAATGCGCGCCGAGCTCCCGCTGGTCCACCAGGGCGCGCTCGGAGGAAAACCGGTACTCGATGGGGTCTTCCAGGGTGACGATATGGCCGGCCCGGGTCTCGTTTAATTCCCGGACCATGGCCGCGATGGTGGTGGATTTGCCGTTTCCGGTGGGGCCGCAGATGAGGATGAGGCCGTGGTGCTGACTGCACAGTTCCCGCAGGGAGGGGTGGAGGTTTAAGGCCTCGAAATCGGGGATGGTCGAGGGCAGGAAGCGGATGGCCAGCCCCAGGCCGTCAGCGGTGTGAAAGGCGTTGAGCCGCATCTGGGCGTCGGGGAAATGGGCCGAGAAATCCACGGACCAGCGTTCGGCCAGGATGCGTCGCTGGCGGTCGGTGGTGAGTGTGCGCAGCAGGGCGTCGAGTTCCTCGGCGGTGAAGCTGATGTCGCGTTGGAAGTGGAGCTGCCCGTTCTTGCGCGCGGCCACGGGCATGCCGGGCCGCAGGTGCAGGTCGGACACGTTGTTGCGAATGCAGGAAGAGACGAGTTTCTTGAATTTTTCCATAGAGAATGGGGCTATCGCCCCTGTCCGGTGACGGTAAAGGTTCCGACTTCGCCGCTGGCCCGCAGTTCCGGGGCGTACATGGCTTCGGCCTGGGCCGGGGGCAGGCGAAAGACGCCCGGGGTCACGGCCCGCAGCAGGGCGTAATGGACCTGCCATTTTGCCTGGGGCAGATCCGTGAACATGAGGATGCGGTCGTCGCGCAGGTCGAGATAGTCGGCGCCGGACGTGTCGTTCTCGTCCATCCAGGGCAGCCGCTCGGTGGTGGCCAGGCGCGGGTTTTCCACCTCGAGGCCGGCCGGCAGCAGGTTTTCCAGGACCACGTTGGACACCGGCCCGGCCGTTGCCCGCACGGCGAACTTGACCACCACCAGCGCCCCCTGGGGCACGCTGTTGCCGGCCAGCGGTTCGCCGCTTCGGGTCAGATAGGTCCTTGCGACCTCCAGCCCCGAGGCTTGGGGCGCGTAGGCGGCCGGGGCCGGGATGCCGCGGGTGCGCACGGAGTAGAAGCAGCCGCCTGGCTCGAAACCCTGGTCCACCACGAGGCGCAGGTCGCCGGGCTCGCCCAGGCCGCGCAGGCTCAAAACCTTGGCGCTGGAGAAATCCGACAGCAGGCCCGAGCCGGCGAACAGCTGGCCGGAGAAGGGCTTTTTGGCCTTTTGCTGGGCATGGAACTTGCCAAGCGCCAGCAGGGCGAAGGCGTTTTCCTGGGTGGAGGGGTAGGGCTCGCCCTCGAGCAAGCGCCCGACTTCCACGGCCAGGCTTCCCAGGCGCGGGTCGCCTGGGGCGGCGTCGATCAGGGCGGTCAGGTAGAGCGCCTTGTCGCGCAGGGTGGAGTCCAGCGTGCCGCCGGTTTCCTTGTGCGGCTCGTCCGGGGGCACCGGGCCGGCCACCAGCAGGTCGGCGGCCCGGGTGTTGCCCACGGCGGCGTAGGCGGCGGCGAGCAGGCCCTTGGATTCGGCGGCCATGCCCTTGCCGTGGGCGTCGCGCAGGTTGTCCATGGCCCCGATGTCGGCCCGGCCGGCCTTGGCCTGGACGAACAGGGCATAGGCGGCGAGCTTCTGGCCGTCGGCGGTGTCGAGCTTGGCCTCGCGGCCGGTCTCGCCGGCATAGCGCAGGGCCTGGGCCAGCGCTTCCTTGTCCACGGGATAGCCGGCCGCCGCCGCCTCCACCAGGAAGTGGGCGGCGTACAGGCTCATCCAGGGCTGGGGCGTGTCGCCGCCGGGCCACATGCTAAAGCCGCCGTTATAGAGCTGCATGCTGGTGATGCGGCGCAGGCCCGAGAGCACCATGGCGGCCGGATTTTGGTTCTCGAAGGCGGCCGGGTCCATGGCCCGGGCCAGGTCGGCGAAGTAGAGCAGGGGGAAGGCCTTGGAGGTGGTCTGCTCCAGGCAGCCGTAGGGGTAGCCGAGCAGGGACTTGAGGTTGCCGGTGAAGCGGATCAGCGGAAAGGCCCCGACCGTGACGTCGCGCCGCGCCGTGCCGGGCAGGAATTCCCCGGAAGCGAGCTCGGGAATGGTCAGGCTGGCCGCTTCCAGGCTGCCCGAGCGCACCGAGGTGCGGGCCGGCAGGGGCGAGCGCACCGGGATGGTTGCCGAGTCGGTGGAGGTCTCCCCGCCGCCGCTGACCGAGACGGCCAGGGCGGCCACGCCTTCGCTCTCCCCGGCCGTGACCGGGAAGGCCACCGAGGCGGTCGCCCCCTTGGCGATGGCCACGGTCTGGGGGGAATTGGCTACCGTCGCCGGCCCGGAGGCGGTGAGCTTGACCAGGAAGGAGCCGTCCTTGCCGGTGTCGTTGCGCACGGTCATGGTCG
>JBKICS010000464.1:0-3889 GCA_046567015.1 Acidobacteriota bacterium
GCCCTTCGCTTCGAAGCCGCCCTGGACGACCCGCTGACCGGCGACGGCAGTCCGGCCATCCTGCTACGTGACGGCATGGGGGCGGATTTTTTCGTCAAAAGCCGGGACGCCTCTGGGCAAAATCCGTTTGTCCCCTACAACGGCGGGGCCAAGACCGGGCCGGCCGCGGCCGGCCGCCTGGAAACCTTCGTTTTCACCTGCGCCGACCTGGAACGCTACGCGGCCATCCAGCAGGAGCGGGGCGTGTCCTTCCTGACGCCGGCCCCCCTGGTCACGGAAACGTTTTCCTTCATGCAGACCGTTCCCTCGGCCCATACCGGCAATTCCCTGGGCTTTCTCCAGTGGCGCGGCCAGCCGGGCACCTACCGCCATGGCCGCAGCCGAACCCTGCCCCTGGTCCCGGTCAAGCCCGAGCGGCCCTGGCAGGCCCAAATCTCCGGCCTGGATCACGTGGCCACCCGGGTGCACGCCCAGGATCGGGACAACGCCATCACGGAATTTCTGGCCCTGACCAGTTACCATTTCGATTTCTCGGTCTATGTGGAATCGCTCAATTCCATCACCAACGTGGCCCGACTGGGCGTCGGCGATTATGCCCAGGTCTTCACCTCGGGCATCATGCCGGCGGGCGGGCAGGCCGACGCCGGCCCGACCGAGGGCTTTATCCGCAATTATGGCCTGCGGCCCCATCACATGGCTTTCGGCGCGACCGGCATCGAGGCCGTGGTGGACGGACTGCTGGCGGACGGTATGCAATTCCTGTCGCCACTGGTCGGTTCGCGGGAAGAGGGGCTTAAACAGATCTTTTCGGCCATGTCGCCGCGAACACTGCTGGTCAATGAATATATTGAGCGTTATGATGGCTTCGACGGATTCTTCACCAAAAGCAATGTGAGCCGATTGACCAAGGCGACGGAAAATCAATAGCCGCAGCAGCCTCTCAGGCGACGGTGTCGTTGCTGCTGCAAGTCGGTAAGGGCGAAACGGCGGATGTCGCTTGGCCACTTTTTGCCACCCGGACGGCGTGCCATGTCGATCCAAGAGCGTTACCAGCAGCAGCAGCGATTAAGTGATCGCATGCCGATCCGCATTTCCGCATTGTATGCGGTGATCGGGTTGTTGTGGATTCTCTTTTCCGACAGGCTTGCTGATTTCTTTTTTCGTAGTGATCCGGATTTGCTGTTGCGGGTCTCTTCTCTGAAAGGCTTTCTCTTTATTACGATCACTTCGCTGTTGCTCTTTATCCTGTTGCGACGGTACGTCGCGGCCTACCGCATCAAGGAAAAAGAACTGCTGCAAAGCGAGGAACGCTATCGGTTGGTGGTGGAAAATGCCCCCGACGCCATCCTCATCCACGACGGCACCCGTTTTTTTTACGCCAATGCCGAGGCGGCCAAGCTCTTTGGCGCCGATGCGCCGGACCGTATCGTCGGCCGCGAGGTCATGGACTTCGTGCACGAGGATTCCCGGGCGTCCGTGGCCGAACGCATCAAACAAATCATGGACAAGAGCGTGCCGGCGCACCTGCGAGAGCAACGCTACCTGCGTCTGGACAAAACGCCGATCGATGTGGAGGTGGCCGCGGTGCCGCTTGCCCTGGACGGGGCGCCAGGAGCGCTGGTCTTTTTGCGTGACATCAGCGCCCGCAAGGCCGCCGAGCGCGGTCTGCGCGAAAGCGAAGCCAAATACCGCCTGCTGGCCGACAACGCGCACGATCTCATTTATACCATCGATCCCTCCCTGCGGCTGACCTACATCAGCCCCTCGGTGCGAAAGCTGCTCGGCTTCACCGTGAGCGAAGCCCTGGCCAAATCCTTGGATGCAGCCATGACGCCGGATTCCGCAGCCCGGCTCAGGGAGGACTTGCGCCGCATGATTGCGGCTGATCCCGCCGGCCGCAACAGCCCGCATATGCTCGATCTGGAAATGTACCGCAAGGACGACTCCACGGTCTGGGTGGAGGCGGCGATGCGCGCGATCTTTGACGCCGATGACCGGTGCCGAGGCTTTGTGGGCGTCTCGCGCGACATCGGCGAGCGTCGTCGAGCCGAAGAAGCGTTGCGCATGTCCCGGCAGTTCACGGCCCTGATTCTGGAGGCCATTCCCGACCCGGTGTTCGTCAAGGACGACAAGCACCGGTTCGTGCAGGTCAACGAGGCCTTAAGCGCCATCCTGGGCCAGCCGGCTAGCGCCATCATCGGCAAGACGGATGAGGATTTCGTCCCCCCTGACGAGGCTGCGGTGTTCGTCGAGCGCGACAAGCTGGTGCTGGAGACAGGACAGACCGATCTGTATGAAGAACGGCTGACCGACAGCCAGGGGCAGGTCCACACCCTGGTCACTCGCAAGGGCCTGTTCGTCGATCCCCAGGGCAATCGCTTCATCGTCGGCGTCATCCGGGACGTCACCTCGGACAAGCACCGCGAGCAGCAGTTGCGGGAGTCCCTTCTGGAGAAGGAGGTGCTGCTCAAGGAAGTGCACCACCGGGTCAAGAACAATCTGCAAATCATCTCCAGCCTGCTTTTCCTGCAAAAGGAAAACATCAGCGATCCGGCCATCCAGGACTGCTTCGAGGAAAGCCGCAACCGCATCGCCTCCATGGCGCTCATTCATGAGGAGCTCTACCGTTCCGGCGATCTGGCCCGGGTTGATCTTAAGGAGTACCTGGAACGGCTGGCTCCCAAGGTGGTGCAATCGTTGCGCGGTTCCAAAAGCATCGGATTCGCGCTCAATCTGGCGGAGTGCCGGGTCAGCGTGGATAAGGCCATTCCCTTCGGCCTTGCCATCAACGAACTGCTGACCAATGCCGTCAAGCACGGCTTTGCCGGCCGCGATGCCGGCAATATCCGCGTGTCCATGACCTGCGAGGAGGGTTTGATCCGGGCGGTGGTGGAGGACGACGGAGCGGGGTTGCCGGAAGGCTTCCACCCCGATTCCGTGCGCACGCTCGGCATGCAGCTCGTGGTGCAGTTGATCCGGCAGTTGCGGGGAGCGCTCACCTTCGGCAGCAGCCCGCAGGGCGCGGTCTTCCGCCTCTCTTTCCCCGAGCAGGACGACCAGCTCGTCTAGCGGCTGGCGTTGACCCGGACGGTTTCGGCCAGTTCCCGCCATTTCCGGCGCAAGTCCGCAATCCCCACGGTTCGTTGTCGCGTCCGCAGTTCGTCGAGCTCCCCGGCGTGCTTGGCGGCGAGCTTTTGCCAATTGGCCTGGGCTCCGGCCAGTTGCTGCGGCGGTTGCGCCGCCAGGGCCGGTGCCGGGCGGCGGTGGGCGACGCTCAGATGGCCCTGGTAGACCGGCGGCGTGCCGGCCAGGACCAGGCGCAGGTCGTGGTCCAGATCGTCGTACTGGGACGGGCTGTAGCGGATGTCGAAGCCGCCGGCCCGGGCCAGCCGGTCGCGGCGAAACAGATGGCAGCAGCCCATGACCGTCAGGCACGGCCGCAGGTGGGCAAATCCCCCGAAATCGAAGCCCTGGGCGTGCAGATCGCCGAGATGCAGGCCGTCGCCGCCGTCCGGAGGCGGCAGGCACATGCCGTCCACGCCCTGGGCGATGGCGGGATTGCGGGCGTCGGCCACCCGGCAGCCCCAGACCCCGGCCTCGGGATAGGCCTCGGCGGCGGCTGCCAGCCGGGCCAGCCAGTCCGGCGGCAGGTCCACGTCGTCGTCGAGGTAGGCCATGAAGTCGGCTTGTCTGGTGCGCTCGTCGGCGGCCAGCCAGTTGCGGGCGGCCGGCGCGCCGATGTTGACCGGCAGCCGGATGCTGGCCAGCCGCTCCTCGCCCAGGCGTTGGACCCAGGCCGCGACGACGTCCGGGGTGGCGTCGGCCGAGGCGTTGTCCAGGACGAACACCTGGAGCCGGCCGTCGCAGACGCTTAGGTCCGATGCGAAAA
>JBKICS010000465.1:0-2964 GCA_046567015.1 Acidobacteriota bacterium
CGAGACGGTTGCGGTCTCGCGGCCATCCCCACCGCCCCCCGCGTGAGGGCCAGACCGGCACGACGCGCGCCTGGCATCCGACGCCGTCAAGGGGCCATCCCCTTGAGGGTGCGCAGGGCGGCCAGGAGCAAGGGCACATCCTCCAGGTTGTCGGCCTCGATGGCCCGCATCAGGGTGCGCAGCCCCTGTTCGATGACGAACACCTCAAGCAGGGTCTGGCGGGCGGCCAGGTCTGCCGGGAGGAAGGCTGCGTCGCCGACCGTTTCCAGGTAGGCAGCCAGAAAGGCCTCCCAGACGGCGAGAATCCAGGTCCGCACCCATTCGGCCAGCAGCGCGGCATCGGTTGGCGTCTGCCTCGCGCGTCGGGCATGATAGCGTTCGGCGGCCACGGCTGCGGACACGAGGAGACTGGCCACGTCGCGAAGCGGCGAGCGCTTGATGCGCCGCTCGCCAAGGGGCAGCCGGACGTCGCCGTCGAAATCGGTCAGGACCAGCTCCTGGCCCACGCGCAGAACGTTTTCGAGCTGGAAGTCGCCGTGGATGCGGATGCGCGCCCCGGCCGGGGTCAGGGCCAGCAGGGCGGACAGGCGCTCGAGCAGCAGGCGCTTGGGCAACGGGCGCAGGCCCTCGACGCGCGGCCGCACGGTCTCCACGGCCAGGGCGGCCCGGTGCAGGTGGTTGCGCATGGATTGGTAGATGGAGCGCAGATAGAGCTTGGTTATGGGTTCGGGTGCGAAATCCGCCCCGGGCGCGGCGGCCAGGGCCAGATGCAGCCTCGCCGCCTGTTGGCCCAGGGTGCGGAAAAATTCCAGCAGATAGGCCTCGACGCCCCCGCCCGGGAGTTCCGGCCGGGGCGGGGAACCGGCGGCCAGGGCGTCGCCGAGGAACCGGTCCAGGGCCTCGGCCACGAACGCCTCGCCCGAGGCCGCCCCGGCCGTATAGACGGTGGCCACGGCCAAGACCAGGGGCTGGCTGTGGGGCCGGCGGTAGGACAGGGAGGCCAGCACCGGGGGGATGCCGGCCACGCCCTGGCGCATAAGGGCCAGGGGCAGCTCCAACTCCGGGTTGATCCCTTCCTCCGGGTGCAGAAACACCTTGAGAAATACCGCGTTGTCCAGGGAGTAAGTGATGGACTGGGGCTTTCGGGTGATGGTGCGGATGGTTGCGGCCTGCTCCAGGGCGAGGCGGTCGACCTTGGCCGCGTAGGTTTCGCTGGCGAACGTGCCGGCGCTGCCCCTCCGGCGCTTGCCCGAGGTCATGAACCCGGCCAGGGCGGCGATGGAGGGCGGATCGTACAGGCCGCGCAGCAGGGTGACGGTCCCTTGCGGGCATTCCAGATGGGCCAGGACGGCTTCGTCGCCGTTGCCGGCTGCCTGGGACGGATGCTCGGCGGCCCGGGAGGCCAGGGTGAACAGGGGAACCGAGTCGCCTCGCGGCTGGTGGTTTTCGGCCATAAGCAGGCTGACGCTGCGGTGGGGCTCGACCAGGAGCAGTTCGTCGATCTGGCGCAGATCATGGGCTACCTCCCCGATCAGGCGCGGCAGCATGTCGGCCAGGGCCGGGGGCAGCACGTCGCCACCGGGCACGGACAGGGTTTCCCGGGTGCAGATGTCCCGGGCCGCCCGGCCGCCGACGCAGACCGGTCCGGGGGGCGCGGCGGCGCTTTCGGCATGGCCGTTTTCCAGGCGGAACCAGAAATAGTCGTAGGGCCCCATGGTCAGGATGTAGGGCGAGCGGCCGATGACCGGGAATCGGGTCTGGCCGAAGACGTCCACCGGGGTGAAGCCGGCCAGGTCGGCCAGGTCCAGTTCGGTGGCCTGGGCGTTGCGGGAGAGGTTGATGACGGCGAGCAACCGGTGGTCGCCGTCGGTGCGCACCAGGGCCAGCACCTTGGTGTTTTCCCCGCGCACGAAGCGCACATCCCCCCGGCCCAGGGCCGGTTCCCCCTTGTAGGCGGCGAGCAGGCGGCGGGTCCACCACAGAAACGACGAGGGGTTGTGCTCCAGGGTCTCCACGTTGACCAGCTCGAAATGGTATTCCGGATCGGTGATCACCGGCAGAAACAGGCTCTGGGGGTTGGCCAGGGAAAAACCGGCGTTGCGGTCCGGGCTCCACTGCATGGGGGTGCGCACGCCGTTGCGGTCGCCCAGGTGGTAGTTGTCGCCCATGCCCAGTTCGTCGCCGTAATAGAGGATGGGCGTGCCGGGAAAGGAGAGGAGCAGGATGTTTATAAGCTCCATCTTGCGCCGGTTGTTTTGCATAAGCGGCGCCAGCCGGCGGCGGATGCCCAGGTTGATCCGAGCCCGGGTGTCCCGGGCATAGGCCCGGTACATGGCGTCGCGTTCCTCGTCGCTGACCATCTCCAGGGTGAGCTCGTCGTGGTTGCGCAAAAACAGCGCCCACTGACAGCTCTCCGGGATGGCCGGGGTCTGCTCCAGGATGTCGATGACCGGGTAGCGGTCCTCGGCCCACAGGGCCATGAAAATGCGCGGCATGATGGGGAAGTGGAAGGCCATGTGGCATTCGTCGCCCGTGCCGAAATAGGCCACCGCGTCCTCGGGCCACTGGTTGGCCTCGGCCAGGAGCATCCGGTCGGGAAAGTTGGCGTCCACATGGGCTCGCAACTGCCTAAGGAAGGCGTGGGTCTCCGGGAGGTTCTCGCAGTTGGTGCCCTGGCGCTCGAACAGGTAGGGCACGGCGTCCAGGCGCAGGCCGTCCACGCCAAGGCCCAGCCAGAAATCCACGACCTTGAGCATGGCCTGGCGCACGGCCGGGTTGTCGAAGTTGAGGTCGGGCTGGTTGGCGTAGAAGCGGTGCCAGTAGTAGGCCTTGGCCACCGGATCCCAGGCCCAGTTGGATTGTTCGAAATCCTTGAAGATGATGCGGGCTTGGCGGTATTTGTCCGGGGTGTCGCTCCAGACGTAGAAGTCGCGGTGGGGCGAGCCGGGCTTGGCCCGCCTGGCC
>JBKICS010000466.1:0-19917 GCA_046567015.1 Acidobacteriota bacterium
CTTGCCGATGTAGTTGGATACCTTGGCCTGGACGGCCTCGATGATGTTTTCCTGCTGGGCTTCGGCCGTGACCATGAGGAAGGGCAGGGCGGCGAATTCCTCGCTGGAACGCACCTTGCGCAGCAGTTCGATGCCCGGCATCTTGGGCATGTTCCAGTCGGAAATAATGAAGTCGATCTTGTCTTTATTGAGGGTTTCCCAGGCCGTGCTGCCGTCGTCGGCCTCGATGATGTTGTTGAAACCCAGCTGGCGAAGGATATTTTTGATGATTCTGCGCATGGTGGAGAAGTCGTCAACGACCAGTATGCGCATTTCCTTGTTGGCGGCCATGGCTCGTCTCCTTAAGTAGTGCTCGCTTCGAAAATCGCCTTGAAGCATCCGCAGGGGCTGACGCGCGGACCAGGGGACGTGGCCGCCTCGGCGTCTGCTGCGTCAGTGCTGCTCGATATTGTATTGGCTTTTGAACTTCTGCCGCAACCGGGCCAGGGCCTGGGAATGCAGCTGGGAAACGCGGCCTTCGGTGATGCCCATGACTTCCGAGGTTTCGCGCATGTTGAGTTCCTCACCGTAATAGAGCGACAATACCAGCTTTTCCCTCGGAGTCAAATCGTCGATGAGCGACGCCAGCTTGTCGACGAGCTCCTTGAATTCCGCTGATTTATACGGTTCGTTTTCCAGCTGGCTCTTCTGGTAGGAAGAGATGTTCTCGGTGATGGCGTCAAGGCTCAGGCACAGCTGGTTCTGCAGCGCCTCAAGCCCCATGGAGACTTCGCGTTCGGTCAAACCCGTGGCCTCGGCCAGCTGTTCCAGGGTGGCCGGCGCGCCGCGGTCGTTTTCTATGCGGCGCGAGGCCTCTTCCAGGGTGCGCACCCGTTGCCGCTGGCCCCGGGAAAACCAGTCCATGCGGCGCAGGTCGTCGAGCATGGCGCCCTTGATGCGCGACTCGGCGTAGGTCTCGAACTTGATGTTGAGCTCAGCCCGAAAGCGGCCCAAGGCTTCCAGCAGCCCCATGGCCCCGGCGCTTAAAAGCTCCCCCATCTCCACCGACGGCGGCAGCTTGGCCTTGAGCCGGCTGGCCACGATTTTGATCTTGGGCGAGTAGTGGCGCACGATCTCCTGCCGATCGCGCGCGTCGAAGTCTTTCCACAACAGGGCCCCGGACTCGAGATCAAGCCAGGGGCTGTTCTTGGAAGAGGAGCTTTTTCCAGAAGAATTTGATGTTTCCATCGAGCTTGGCGTCCACTTCCCAGGAGTCGATGACCTGCGCCAGGTCCATGAGTTTCTTTGCCGCTGGAGCGTCCGGCGTGAGGTGGCAAAACGGCTTTTGCCGGATCACCGCGTTTTTCACGGCCGGGTCGGTCGGCACGTATCCCGTGAAGTCCAGGGAGATGCCCGACAGAAAATGGTCGCAGGCCGCGTAGAGCTTCTCGAACACCGCCTTGGCGGCCTTGGCGCTTTGGGCCATGTTCACCACGACCCGAAAGCGGTGCACGTCGTGGTTTAAGTGCATGACCTTGACCAGGGCGTAGGCGTCGGTCAGCGAGGTCGGCTCGGTGGTCAGGACCAGCAGGCGCTCGCGGGCGGCCAAGTTGAAATATATTACATTATCATTAATTCCCGCGCCCGTGTCCACTATCAAATAGTTGATCTTGCCCTCAAGGTAATCCATGGCCTCCAGCAGGTCGAGCTTTTGGCCGGTGGACAGGGCCAGCATGTCGCTTATGCCCGAGGAGGCCGGCAGGATGGAAAACCCAAACGGCGTTTCGAGCAGGATATGGCGCAGTTCCACCCCCTCGTGGAAGAGGTGGAAGAGGTTCTTTTTGGGCGTGAGCCCAAGCAGGATGTCCACGTTGGCCAAACCCAGGTCGGCGTCGAGCAGCACCACCTTGCGGCCCATGCGGGACAGGCAGTAGGCGAGGTTGACCGAGAGGTTGGTTTTGCCCACGCCCCCCTTGCCCGAGGTCACGGACAGGACCATGGGCAGTTCCGGACCGTGTCCGGCCTGGCGCGGCTGTTCGGTTATGCGGCTTGACATGGGTCGTCCTTAGGCGCCGGCGTCGGCATCGGGGTATTCGCCGGGCAGCTGGTGTTTGAACAACAGTTTCCACACCGCCTTGCCCGAGGCCGCCGCCATGCCGCCCGTGAGTTCCGGGCCGTAGGTCAGGGCCGAGACCGGCAGGGACGAGGCGTGCGCCATGTTGACAAGGCTTCCATAATTACAGGCTTCATCGAGCTTCGTCCAGATGAGGCTGGAAAGCTGCTCGCAGCGCCCGGCCCGCAGATAGTGGTCGGCCTGGGCATTGGAAAAAAGCGGGGAGAGGACCAGATGGGCGGCCAGGCCCCGGCGGCCGGCCAGGCTCATTTCGGCGTGCCAGGCCGCGAAGGCGCCCTGGCGGCCAAGGCTTGGCGTGTCCACGAACACGGCGTCGCCGGCGGCCGCGTCGTTAAGGACGCGGCTGAAATCTTCCGGGCCGTCGATCTCGGCGTAGGCCAGGCCGGACAGCTCGGCGTAGTGGCGCAGCATAAGCCGCCCCTTGCCCCGTCCGGAGTCGGCGTTGACCACCACCACCCGCCCGCCGGTCTGGCGACGCTTGGCCTCGAGCGCCAGGCGCAGCAGGATGGTGGTCTTGCCCACGCCGCTTGGACCGACAAACAGGTGGGCGGTATCCGGCCAGTACTGCGGCGTCAGGGGTTTGACGGCGACGATGCGGGACAGGGCCGGGATGACGGTCTCCTCGCCGCGTTCCACGATGGAGCGGTAGATGGCCAGGATCGAGGCCTCGTCCACGCCCTCGCGCTCCAGGTACTCCAGGGCCAGACGCTGGCGCGGCGACAGGGCGGCAAGGTCCATGCGCGGGCGCATGAGCGCCAGCAGATGGCCCTTGATCTCGCACCATTCCCGGTTCCAGTCGGCCTGCTCCGGCTTGCCCGGCCGGGCGAACAGCTGGCCGGCCGAGGCCGGGGACGTGCCGTTGCCGCCGCTGGCCTGTTTGGCCGTTGCCCCGTCGCCGGCCGGTCGGGCGGCCGGGCGGGGGGCCGGGGCCTGGCCGGGATGCTCCAGGGCGGCCATGACCTCGCACAGGGAGCGTCCGTCCTCGCGCACGGTCTGGGTGCCGAGGATCACGGCCTCCTTGCCAAGCTCCTGGCGGATCTGCGACAGGGCGGCGGCCATGTTCTCGCCGCGAAAGGTCTTAACCCGCATTGGTCAGTCCTATGTTGGCAAGGGATTGCAGCTTGATCTCGGCCGGAATCTCGGCCTGGGAGATCACCGGCAGGTTGGGGATGAAGCGGGCGAGGAGCTGGGCCAGATGCGGCCGCACCAGCGGCGAGGTCAAAAGCACGGGCTGGCCCTCGCCCAGCATGGCCTTGTCCATGGCCTTCTGGATGGCCTGGATGATGCGCTGGGCCAGGCCCGGCTCCATGGCCAGGTAGGCTCCGTGGTCGGTCTGGCGCACGCTTTCCTGGATGGCGCCCTCGACCTTGGGGGCCAGCGTCAGGATGGGCAGGGCGCCTTCGCCGGTGAGATACGGCTTGACGATGGTACGGCCCATGCGGGAGCGGACGTATTCCGTGAGCTGGTCCGGATCTTTGACCGAGGTGGCGTAGTCGGCCATGGTTTCGGCCACGGTCAGGAGGTCGCGGATGGAGACGCCCTCGCGCACGAGGTTTTGCAGCACCTTCTGGACGCCGCCCAGGTTCATGGCCCCGGGCACGAGTTCCTCCACGGCCTTGGGAGCGCGCTTGGACAGGTTTTCAAGCAGGGTCTGCACTTCCTGGCGGCCGAGGAATTCATGCAGGTGGCGCTTGAAGACCTCGGTCAAGTGGGTGGCGATGACCGTTGCCGGGTCGACCACGGTGTAGCCGGCCAGCATGGCCTCGTCCTTTTGCAGCTCCGGCACCCACAGGGCGGGCAGGTTAAACGCCGGCTCGCGGGTTTCCACGCCCTGGATGCGGTGCTTGGCGTCGCCGGGGTCCATGGCCAGATAGTGGTCGATGAGGATCTCGGCCGAGGCCACTTCGTTGCCCTTGATGAGCACCACATACTGACCCGGGCGCAACTGCAGGTTGTCGCGCAGGTGCAGCGAGGGGATGACCACGCCCATGTCCAGGGCGAACTGCCGGCGGATGGAGCGGATGCGGGCCAGCAAGTTGCCGTTTTGCTCCTCGTCCACCAGCGGAATAAGCCCGTAGCCGACTTCGAGCTCCAGGGCGTCCAGCGGCAGCAGGGCCTGCACTTCTTCCGGGGTTTCCAGCTCCGGGGCCGGCTTCTTTTCCTGTTCGGCGGCGTTGGTCTTAAGCAGATCCTGCTGCTGGCCCGAGAGCCGGGCCACGACAAAGAGCAGGGCCGACATGGTGATAAACGGCACGGTGGGCAGGCCCGGGACCAGGCCGAAGATGAGCAGCATGCCCGAAACCAGGCGAAGCGCCCGCGGGTGGAAGGTCAGCTGGGCCAGGAATTCCTCGCCCATCTTGGCCTCGGCCGCGGCCCGGGACACGATCAGGCCCGCCGATGTGGAGATGATGATGGAGGGGATGATGGAGACCAGCCCGTCGCCGATGGTTAAAAGCGTGTAAGTCTGGGCGGCTTCCTTCCAATTCATGCCCTTTTGCAGCACGCCGATGAAAAACCCGCCGAAGATGTTGATGGCTGTGATGATGATGGTGGCGGTGACGTCTCCGGAGACGAACTTGCCCGCGCCGTCCATGGCGCCGTAGAAGTCCGCTTCCTTCCGGATGGTTTCGCGGCGGGCGGTGGCTTGCTGTTCGTTTATAAGGCCGGAGTTGAGGTCGGCTTCGATGGCCATCTGCTTGCCCGGCATGGCGTCCAGGGTGAAGCGCGCGGCCACTTCGGCGATGCGGGTGGTGCCGGCCACGATGACCTTTTTGTTGATGGCGAAAAGCACCAGGAAGATGACGCAGCCGACTACGTAGTTGCCGCCGACCACGAACTGGCCGAAGGCCTGGATGACGTGTCCGGCCGCGGTCGGCCCCTCGTCGCCGTGGAGCAGGATGAGCCTGGTGGAGGCCACGTTCATGGACAGGCGAAGCAGGGTGGTGACCAAAAGCAACGTGGGATAGATGGAGAATTCCAGGGGCGAGCCCATGAACATGCTCGTGACCAGGATCACCAGGCTGACAGAGATGGAAAAGGTGAGCATGAGGTCGATAAAGACCGGCGGAATGGGCACCAGCATGACGAACAGGATGACCACAACGCCGGCCGCCAGCATGATGTCGCCCTGGCGGGTGAAGCGCGCGTAGTTGAACTGGATGGCTTCGTTGCTCGTCTTCGCCATGATTTTGACACCCTTTGCGGCAACCCGGCCGACCTAGCGGGGACGGGGAAAACGCCGGAACTTGTCGAGTTGGGCCAGGATCGAGGCCACCGCCTGGTAGAGATCCTCGGGAATCACCTGGCCAATCTCCACGCTCTTATACAAGGCCTGTGCCAGGGGCTTGTTTTCGCGGATGGGCACGTTGTGTTCCCGGGCGATTTCCTTGATTTTTTCGGCCATGTAATCGGCCCCCTTGGCCAGCAGCATGGGGGCCGGGGATTCGGCCGGATTGTAGCGCAGGGCGCAGGCGATATGGGTCGGGTTGGTGATGACGACGTCGGCCTTGGGAACGTCCTGGAGCATGCGGCGCTGCATGACTTCCATCATCTTCTGTTTCTGTTGCTGCTTGATCAACGGATCGCCGAAAGACTGCTTCTGCTCGTCCTTGACCTCGTCCTTGGACATTTTCAGATTCTCTTCATAGTCCCATCGCGTATACCAGACGTCCGCTATGGTAATAAGGAGCAGCGGAGCCAAGGTATAGAGCACCATGTCGAATCCGTTTTGCAGCAAGAAGGCGGCGAAGGCCTCGGTGGATTGGTAGAAAAGCGGCATGAACTCATTGAATTTATTTCGTAAAATGAGATAAGGCACAAGGCTTATGGCAAAGGCCATGGCTACCTGTTTGCCGAGCTGGAACAGGGTGCGGGGATTGATGAGCAGTTTTTGGAGGCCGGCAATAGGATTGAGAATTTTGCTGAAATCCGGTTCGAAGATTTTTGGGCTCCACAGGGAGCCCACCTGCAAGCGCTGGGTGACGAAGGCGGTGACGGCCATGATCAGGAGCAGCGGCAGCAGCATGATGGCCAGCTTGCCGGACAACGACCACATGAGCGCCGTCACGTCGTCCGTGGTGGCCTCGAAGGCCAGCCGTTGCCCGAGGAAGGTTCGATAAATTTCCCGCATCTGCTCGTAGATGGTGTCCATGGAGTAGCGCAGGGCGAACAGGCCGGCGATCAGGACGGTCAGCTTGGGCAGTTCCTGGCTGCGGGCCACCGACCCCTTTTCCCGGGCCTTGGAGCGCCGTTTCTCGGTGGGTTTTTCTGTTTTACTCGGATCCCTGGCCATGTCGCCACTCCTCAGCTCGACGAGGCCTTGAGCACCAGCCGGTACATGGGCTCAAGCTCGGTCAGGAACTGGCTGATGCTTATGGCCAGGGCCGAGAAGACCAGGGTCATGAACAGAAAGCCCACGCTGATCTTCAAGGGAAAGCCGATAAAAAGCACGTTCATCTGGGGCGCGGCCCGGGCGACCAGAGCCAGGGCCAGATCGACCAGAAAGATCGAGGCCAGGATGGGGGCGGCGATCTTGAGGGCGATGACGAACATCTGGCCGGAAAAAACGATGAGATGCTCGCCCAGGGCGGCGTTGACGAGCAGACCGCCCGGCGGCACCAGCTCGAAACTCTGGGCTAGGCAGGAAAGCAGGATCAAATGCCCGTTTAACGACAGGAAAAGCATGGTGGTCACCTGGCTCATGAGGTGGCCCAAGCCGGATTCCTGGGCCCCGGTCGTGGGGTCGATACTGTTCATGAGCGAAAAGCCCATGGAAAAACCCATGATGGCCCCGGCGCTCTGGGCGGCCGAGAAGAGCAGCCGCACCAGAATGTCGAGCAGAAGGCCAATGATCACCTCGCCCAGGAACATGAGCCCGAGGGTCCAGGGATTGGTCGGCATGCTCAAGCCGGAAAAGGCCAGCTTGGGCCAAAGCGCCAGGGCCAGGACCAGGCACATGGCCGCCTTGATGGTGTTGGGGATCAGGGCCGCGCCGTAAAAGGGCAGCATGAAGACCACTACGCTTAAGCGCATAAACGTCAGCAGGAAGCTGAACAGCGTAGCCGGATCGAAGTGGAACAGGTCCATGGCGGGGGACTAGCAAAAGCCGAGCCAGGGGGCCGGCTACTCCAGGATGTAGCGCATGGGATTAACGGGCGCTCCGCCCAGACGCGTTTCATAATGGAGGTGGGGGCCGGAGCCCTGCCCCGAGTCGCCCACGTGCCCGATGACCTGCCCCCGGGTCACGGTTTCGCCCTTGGCCGGCAGGACGTCGCGCAGATGCCCATAGCTGGTGGTCAGCCCGCCTTGATGGTCGATGACCAGGCCAAAGCCGTCGTTTTCGGTTTCCCCGGCAAAGGTCACGAGGCCCTTGCCCGGGGCCAGGACCGGCGCGCCGGCCGGGGCGGCGATGTCCAGGCCCTTGTGAAATTCCTTCTTGCCGGTAAAGGGCGAGGTGCGTTCGCCAAAGGGCGAGGCGATCCAGCCGGCCACCGGCCAGGCCGTGGGCAGGGCGGCCAGGCGGGCGCCGCTGGCGTCGAGCAGGGAGACGAGTTCCTGCTGGCGCAGCCGTTCCAGGGCGGCCGCGTCGCCCAGTTCGGCCAGGAACCGGTTGAGCTTGCGGGTGAGCATCTCCTGGCGATAGAGCGGCAGGTATTTCTTGTCGAAATCCTTGCCCTCCTCGCTCGGGGAGACTTCGCGGGGCTCCTGGTCGAGGTTGACCATCCGGCGCAGCTTGGCGTCAAAGGCCCGGATGCGGGTCAGGTCGGTTTCCAGGGTCTTGATCGTGTCCGACAGATGCAGCAACTGGACGTTCTGGTCCTGGGCCTTGGCTTCCCACTCCCCCAGCTCGCGCTCCATCCGTTTATAATTATAATAATATTTGACGAGGGACACGTTGCCGGCAACCAGGGCGGCCAGGGCGAGAAGCATGAGCGCAAACAGCCAGCCGCGAAAGCGCAGCTTGCGGTAGGCCCCGTGGTGGTCCCGGAAGATGACGAGCTGGTAGTTTTTAAACATCGCGCGTGGTCGCGCCCGGCGGCGCGTCCGGCAGGGCGTCCCGGTCGAGCTGCCAGCGGCCCAGGGCGTGGTGGAGGTTGACGCCGCGTTTCTTGTCCCCGGCGCAGATGGAGCGGACCCAGGTTTCGGCCTCGTGGCGCATGGACTTGCCGGCCATGGGGCAGGGATTGGAAAAGACCGGCAGCTCCCAGGCCTTGGCCGCCCGGACGATGGTGGGCTTGTCGAGGAGCAGCAAGGGGCGGATGACGGTGAGGCGGCCCTTGAAAAAGGATTCCCGGCTGGACAGGCCGTCCACCCGGCCATTCTGGAACATGTTCAAAAAGAAGGTGGCGGCCAGGTCGTCGGCGTTGTGGCCAAAGGCCAGATGGGTGAGGCCGTACGCGCCGCACAGGTCGAACAGGCGTTTGCGGCGCAGCCAGGCGCAGTAGAAGCAGGCGGAATTCTTCTTGTTCTCGTCGGAAAAGGCTCTGGGACCGAAATCGGTCAACTCGATGTGGGCCGGGATGCCAAGCCCGGCGCACAGCTCGGCCAGGGGGGAGTGGTTGTGCGGATCGAAGCCGGGGTTTAGATGGAGCAGCATGAGCTCCACCGGAAAGGGCACGATGCGGCGGCGGATGGCCATGACGGCCAGCATGACCAGGCTGTCCACGCCGCCGGACACGGCCAGTCCGACCCTGGCCCGGGGGGAAAGCTGGCCGGTCTGCATCATGAGCTTGCCGGCCTTGGCCACGCAGACCCGCTGGGCATAGCCCAGATCCCGGGCGCGCAGCGGATGGGAAGAGTGCGACATGAAAAACCTTGCTACAGCGCGTTGTCCATGAGGATGTCGCGGACTTCGGCGATTTGATCCAAAATGGCGACCATGACGTTTTCCATCTGCTCGGGCGTGACGTCCAGACGGGCGAACACGGCTTGCGAGGGGGCGTATTGCATGCCGTCGATGCCCATGCCGATGCCGGTCATCTTGGCGATGACGTCGCCGACGTGGACCAGATCCAGGGCCAGGTCGGGTTCGGGGCATTCGTCGGGGCGCAGGCGGTAGCGGACCACGTTGACAATGGGGGCGGGGATGCCCCAGCGCTCGAGCAGCACGGCCCCGAGTTCGGCGTGGTTGATGCCGAGCACCAGCTCCTCGGCCTGCTCGAAGGGAATCTGGCGTTCGTGGGCGAGCGCCAGGATGGGGGCGGCGTCCACTTCGAGAAACGAGCCCATGACGGTCTTGCCGATGTTGACGAGGAGCCCGGCGGTGAAGGTGTGGGGCGGGGCGGCGCGTTCCAGCTCCTTGCCCAGGGTCTCCGAGGCCGTGGCCACGGCCACGGAATGCTCCAGGAGTTCGCCGGGACGCAAGCCGTAGCCCGAGATCGCGTAGCGGGCAAAGGGAGCCACGCCCGAAGCGATGACGAGCTGGTAGACGCGATTGAGGCCCAGGCGCATAAGCGCCTGCTTGACCGAGGCCACCTTGCCCATCCCCCCGAAAAACGACGAGTTGGCCATGCGCAGGACATTGACCGTGAGCCCGGGATCGTATTCGATGATCTTGGCGAGCTGGCGCAGGTCCGCCTCGGGGTTGCCGATGTAGGCCAGCACCTTCTGCACGGGCATGGGCATGTGCGGGATTGCGGCGGCTTTCTCGATGATCTCCTCGCGTCGGCTCATAGTTCCCACAACCTCCCGCACGATGTGATCACAACCCGGCCCGTGTCCGCGAAAAGGCGCATGGTGCGCGGAATGGTGCCGCCCACGTCCTCGGCCGTCAGGCGCATGGCATTGACTTGCAGCAGCTTTAAAAGCGCCGCGAAATTGTTGGCCCCGGTGTCGAACTGGTTGGAAATATGCATCATCCGGCCGCAGCCGGCCGCTTTGAGCACGAGGTTCTCCCGGGTGGCCCCGCGCCCGAACAGGGTGCGCATCATCTGGGGAATCCCGGTGTTGACGTACATGTAGGGATTTTTCTGGGGCACCTTGTTGTCCCTGGCCAGAGGGAGCAAGCAATGGATCAGCCCCGCCACCTTGGCCACGGGGTCGTAGGCGGCAAGGCCGAGACACGACCCCAGGGCGTGCGTGACGAGCACGTCCTTGGCGCGGCTGGTGACCTTCATGTCGGAGATGCTGACAACGATCTCCATAGGCAGTGGTATGCGTGTATCCTTGCGGGGGAAAGGGGTTGGCGGACAAAAACAATGCGTAAGCCTTCAGACTAGCCGGAAACAGGGGCAAGGACAAGGGCGGACCGGCCAAGCCCCGGGGAGGGCTCCCGCTCGGCAGCGGAGCCGGGGGATGACGGGGCAGGGAGGCAAACGGGCCGGTCTCGCCCATGGGCGTCACGCACCCGGCGCGGCGGCGGCCTCGGTAGGGGAGGCGGGGCGGTCGTCGAGACGGGACATCAGGTGGTTGGGGAAGCGGGGCAGGCGCAAGGTAAACCTGGCGCCAGGGCTGTGGCTGCGGTCCAGGGCGAGTTGGCCGTTGTGCTCGATGCAGATTTCCTGGGCCAGGGGCAGGCCCATGCCGCAGGCATCGGAGCGCGAGGTGTAAAACGGATCGAAGATGTGGGGGGCGTCGGCCCGGGGCACGCCGGGGCCGTCGTCGGCCACGGCGATCTCCAGCTCCTCACCCGCGACCACGGCGCTGCAGTCGATGGCCACCGCATCCTTGCGGGAAAATTCCAGGCTGTTGAGGAACAGTTCGGCCAGGGCGGCGGCCAGCAGCTTGCCGTCGGCCACGAGCGTCGTCTCGGGCAGGTCCGTGGTCCAGACGATGGTCCGTCCCAGGACCTTGGCCCGGCTTTCCACCTGCCGCCTGGCTTCCTCGACCACGGCGGTAAGGCTCGTCCGCTCCAGGCGCAGGGAACCCAGGGCGGCGAACCGGCCCACGGTGCGCACGATGTTTTCCAGGCGTCGGGCCTCGTCCAGGATGATGCCGGGGTAGGTGGAGTCGATGCCCAGCGACGTCATCTGACGCGACAGGCGGGTGGCGAAACCGCCGATGGCAAAGGCCGGGTTGCGGATCTGGTGGGCCACCGAGGCGGCCAGCTTGCTTAAGCCCCGAATTTTCTCTTCCTGAATCCTGTTTATCTCTTTGAGAATTTCGGTCTCGCGGCGCTGCATCCGGGACAGCTCGGTCACGTCGTGCAAAATGACCACCACCCCGGCCGTGTTGGTGTCGCCGGACAGATAGGAGCTGGTCAGGGAGAGTTCCAGCAGGTTCCCGGCTGGCGTGGCATAGGGCACCACGCGGCACAGGCCCACCAGCTCGTCCTGGATGACGTCCAAAACGACCTGATTGAAACGGGCATTGGCCTCGTTGTCGAAAAAAAGATCGCCCCAGCCGCGCCCGAGCAACTGTTCCCGGGTATAGCCCAGGATGGTCGCAGCAGCCGGATTGACCGTGGCAAAGGCCCCGGTATGGTCTACGATGAGCAGGCCGACCGGCAGGTTTTCGACGACGTTCTGGGCAATCAGCTCGCTTAAGTGCGTCATGACCGGCTTTGGGTTTGGATGGTGTAGTCCATCCATGCCAGAGACGCGGCGGCTTATCAAGGCATGACGGGGGCTTTGCCCGGGGGGTGGGGCAGGTTCAACAAGGATGTGGACAGACGCCTGGGAAGCGCATACTTCTCGCCGTGTTTCCATTACGCTCCGGCAAGAACGGAGCCTTGCTGAGGTCAGGACACATGTCCATAGAATTATTCAAAGAATTGATCGCGCAGTACGGCTATCTCGCACTGTTTATCGGAACGTTTCTGGAAGGCGAGACCATATTGCTGCTGGCCGGATTCGCGGCCCAGTCGCCGGATTTCAATCTTGATATACGCCTGGTCATCCTGACGGCCTTCTGCGGCAGTCTGGCCGGCGATCAGACGGCCTTTTTCATCGGCCGCCATTTCGGCCGCAGGCTGGTGGAACGTAGCGAGAAATGGCGACAGCGGGCCGAAAAGGTCCATACCATGCTGCGCAAGTACCACGAGGCGCTCATCCTTTCTTTCCGGTTTTTCTACGGCCTGCGCAACCTGACCCCGTTTGTCCTGGGCACGGCCGACATCACCGTCGTCAAATTCTTCCTGTTAAACGCCATCGGGGCAGCGATCTGGGCCGTGTCCTTCGCCCTTATCGGTTATGCCTTCGGCAGCCTGCTGGAAAACGTCCTGATCCGGGTCATCGACAACGTGCACCACGTCGAATTGGCCATTTTGGGGGTGGCCGCCGGCATCGCCCTGATTTTGTGGCTGCGAAAGGCCCTGCGCCGCCGCTGAGCGCACGGCGTCCGGACGACATTGTCCAGGGGCTTTACCCAGCGCCTCGGCGGCGCAGCCAAACAGGCTCGGCGCACGGCGTTTGGGCGACACGGTTCAGGGTCCAAGAACATTTTGATTTTTCCCGGCAAACGTGTAGCCTGGGTCACGCTGCAAACGTTTGGCACAGGGAATTTTCGGAGGCGCGGTACAGTTGCCGGGACGCTTGACCCGTAGGCCGCGAGGAACGGCGCGGCAGGGATGGGGACAATGGCCGATACGACCCAGATGACCGTCGCCCGTGAACTCATGCGACAATGCCGACAGGCCCTTGGCAGGACGGAAGAGGGGCTGTTCGGCGTCGTAACGGCCCGCGAACAGGATTTTCTGGATCTCGGCGGAGCGCTGTACGCCTTGCAGGCCGGTTGCGAGGACATCACCGGCCTGGCCCAGGGCCTGGTCGATCATACCTCGGCCCAGGGTCTGCACGGCAGACTCAATGCCCTGTCCGAGGAGCTCAAGTCCCTCACCGACGAAACGGCCCGGGCGGCCGGCCATGAGAGCCTCAAGGAAATCGACGGCGTGGTCCGCATCGTGGACGAACTGTCCGGCATTCTGTCGGCCTTCTCCAAGATCGTCAAACACTTGAGCATGCTCGGCATCGCCACCCGCATCGAGAGCGCCCGCCTGGGCGCGGACGGCCGGGGCTTCACCACCCTGGCCGACGACGTCGAAAAATTGTCCCACCAGATCGTCGACCACTGCGCCGGCGTCGCCCGGCGCATCGAAATCCTGCGCGGCCATGTCCAGTCGGCCAGGCAACATAACCTGTCCATCCTGAGTACCCAGGAACAATGCCACGACGTCATCGGCCGCCAACTCGGGGCCAACATCGCCACGTTAAGCGACATGGCCGGCCGTTCCGCCGCCGTAACCCGGGAGCTGTCCCGGGGCGCCGGGGAGATCGCGGCCGACATCGGCCAGGCCGTCAAGTCCATGCAGTCCCACGACATCGTCCGGCAGCAGATCGAGCACGCCGAGCATGCCCTGGGCGAGACCGCCGCCCTGATCGACGCCGAGGCCCCGGAGGCGGCCGATGACGCCGCCCTGCTTGAGCTCGTGGCTTTCGTGGCCGACGTGCTCACGTTGCAAACTTCCCAGATCGCCAGCGCGGACAGGCACTTCACCGAAGCCGCCGACAGCCTGCGCGGCTCCCTGGCCTCCCTGGCCGGGCGCATCCGGGACATCGACGCCGCCATTGCCGGCCTTGCCGGAGACGACGCCTCCGATACCCCGCTTCGCCGACTCGAGGCCGGCGTGGCCATGGTCAAGTCTGAACTCGGCGATTTTGCCGCCCAGGGCGAGGCCCTGGGCGGCATCATGACTGCCGTGGTCGAAACCATCGCCGACATGGGCGGGGCCATCGAGGCCATCGAAGAGGTGGGCACGGAGATCGAACTGATCGCCATCAACGCCAGCATCAAAGCCGCCCATACCGGCGAGGCCGGGGCGGCGCTGGGCGTGCTGGCCCTGGCCATCCAGCGCCTGTCGGCCGAGGCGCGTGACCAGACCAATGCCGTGGCCCGCATTCTTGGAGAAATTGCCAGCGCTTCGAAGGGCTTGCAGGAAAATGCCGGGCGGTATAACGACCAGACCGAGGCTTGGCGCGTGGTGGGCGAACTGGACGGAGTGCTGGCCGAAACCGCCCAGGCGACCCGGCGGAGCCAGGAATTGTTCGCCTCCCTGCGCCAGACCAGCCTCTCCTGGGGCGACCGGGCCGGGGAACTGGCCCGCGATATTTCTTTCGACCGGGAGATCGGCCACAGCCTTGCCGCCATGCGCGACACGTTGGAAAGCCAGATCGCGGCCGCGAAAAAACTCGTGCCCGGCGGGGGCAGGGGACGCAGCGCCCGGTTGCGGCAACTCTATGACCGCTACACCATGGAAGCCGAGCGGGATGTGCACGAAGCCGCTTTCGGTCGGTCCCGGAAGACGGCTCCAGACCGGCCGGCGGCCCTTGCCGCCGCCCCGCCGCCCACCGAATTCGGGGACAATGTCGAATTGTTCTAGGGCCGTCACGCCCGGGAGGGCACAGGAGCCATACAGACCATGATGTCCCAGGACGACGCCCATCGCTTGGCTTATCTGGAAGAGGCCCGGGAGCTTCTGGCCGACCTCGAGGCCTCGCTCCTGGAACTGGAGCGCACGCCCGACGACAGCGATCTGCTGCACAAGATTTTCCGGGCCATGCACACCATCAAAGGCTCCGGCGCCATGTTCGGGTTCGACGACATCGCCGCCTTCACCCACGACGTCGAAACCGTCTTCGACCGGGTGCGAAACGGCCAACTCGCCGTCACCCGCCAGCTGCTCGATCTGTCGCTGGGCGCCTGCGACCACATCCGGGCCTTGCTCGAACCGAAGGCCGGCCAGGACGCCGACGTGGCCGCAAGCGGGCAGACCCTGCTTGACGGGTTTCGGACCTTTGCCGGAAGCGACGCGGCCTCCCCGGTCCCGACCCAGACCGAGTCGGCCGAGCCCCCCCCGGTCGCCGACGCGGCCAGGGCCAGCCAGCCCCGGATTTTCCGGCTGCGCATCCGCCCCCATGCCGACATGCTGGCCTCGGGCAACAACCCCCTGCATCTGCTCGAGGACGTCCATGCCCTGGGCCAGTGCCGGCTCTACCCCCATGTCGAGGACGTCGGGCTGCTTCAGGACATCGACCCCGAAACCTGCCGCGTCTGGTGGGACTGCGTGCTGCGCGCTTCGGCCACCACCGAGGACGTGGCCGACATCTTCCTTTTTGCCGAGGACAGCTGCGATCTGGTCATCGATCTGCTGGAGGACGGCGGGGCCGACAACGGCGAGCTGGTCCACAAGCGCCTGGGGCAGATACTCATTGAGCGCGGGGATCTCTCGGCCGAGGATTTGGCCAGGGCCCTGTCGGTGCAGAAACGGCTCGGCGACATTTTAACCGACCAGGGCGTGGTGCGGCCGACCCAGGTGGCCTCGGCTCTGGCCGAGCAGACCGCCGTGCGCGACCTGACCCAGGCCCGGCCCGAGCGCCAGGACAAGGCCTCGAGCATCCGGGTGGCCGCCGACAAACTGGATTTTCTGGTCGATCTCGTGGGCGAGCTGGCCATCGTCCAAGCCCAGATCCGCCAAGCCGTGGAAGAGCGGGGCGACCTGCCCCTGCGCAGCTTGGCCGAGCAGCTGGAACGCGTCAGCGGCAGCCTGCGCGATTCCACGCTCTCCATCCGCATGCTGCCCATCGGGGCCACTTTCGCCAAATTCCGACGGCTGGTGCGCGATCTGTCCGCCGAACTCGGCAAGGACATCGAATTGACGACCAGCGGCGAGGAAACCGAGCTGGACAAGACCGTCATCGAACGCCTGGGCGATCCACTGGTCCATCTCCTGCGCAACAGCATCGACCACGGCATCGAGCGCCCCGAGCTCAGACAGGCCGCCGGCAAGGTAGTCACAGGCCGCATCGGCCTGTCCGCCGCCCACGTCGGGGGCGAGGTGGTCATCTCCGTGGCCGACGACGGCGGGGGCCTTGACGCCGCCTCCATCCGGGCCAAGGCCGAGGCCCGGGGGCTCATCGCGCCCGGGGCTGATCTGTCCGCCAAGGAGCTCTACTTCCTCATCTTTCAACCGGGTTTTTCCACGGCCCAGGCCGTCACCAGCATCTCCGGCCGAGGCGTGGGCATGGACGTGGTCAAGCGGGCCGTGGACGCCCTGCGCGGCAGCGTGGAGATCGACTCCGAGCCGGGGCAGGGCACGACCATCAGCGTGCGCCTGCCGCTTACCCTGGCCATCATCGACGGTTTGCAGGTGCAGGTGGACCGGGAGTACTACGTCGTGCCCTTGGCCCTGGTCGAGGAATGCGTGGAATTGGCCCGGGACGCCGACGGCGGCCAGCGGCGCATCGTCAACCTGCGCGGCGAACTGGCCCCGGTCTTGCGGCTGCGTGAACTTTTCGGCATCAACGGACCAACCCCGGCCATTGAGCCCGTCGTGGTGGTCAAGGCCGACGGCGAGCGCATCGGTATTGCCGTGGACCGGGTGGTGGGCGAGCATCAGACCGTCATCAAGAGCCTGGGCCGGCTCTACCGGGACATCGAGGAATTTTCCGGCGCCACCATTCGGGGCGACGGTTCCATGGCGTTGATCCTGGACGTGGCCGCCCTGGTGCGGCGGGCCGTCGGGACGGAAGGCGTCCGCTCGTGCGGCATCCCTAAAGAATGCGATCACATTATTTCAGGTAACAATAATTATTGAACAAAGTTGTCTTTTCAATGCGGCTATCCGCGTTTCGATGACGTGATACGAGCCGGGGCGTCCGGCCGGAGGCCGTGCGTCCGCCTGGCCCGGCCGCCGCAAGCATTGGCCGGCCTTTGATCGAACCGGGCAGGATCGGACCGGGACATTTGCCGCATGGCGAAAGCGCTGCCCATTGGCCCGCCCAACACCGAGAAATACCGCGACGGCGGGAGGAAGACATGGCCGAGGCCGCAACCACCAACGACAACCAGTACCTGACGTTCACCCTGGAACGCGAGCTGTTCGCCCTGAACATCGCCTCGGTGCGCGAAGTCCTCGAACTCGTCAACATCACGCGGGTTCCCCGCACGCCCGACTACATTCGCGGCGTGATCAATCTGCGCGGCCGGGCCGTGCCGGTGGTGGACCTCAAGCTGAAGTTCGGCCTGGGGGCCACCGAGCGCACCGTCAATACCTGCATCATCATCGTCGAAGTCTCCCTGGACGGCGAAAGCACGGTGCTCGGGGCCCTGGCCGATTCGGTCCAGGAAGTCTACGAAATGGAAACCGGGCAGATCGAGCCGCCGCCGCGCATGGGCACGCCCATTCGGTCCGAGTTTATCCGGGGCATGGGCAAGACCGGCGACCAGTTCATCATTCTACTCGATATCAACAAGGTCTTCACCTCCATGGAACTGGCCGGCCTGGCCCAGTCCCTGGGGGATGCCGGACCCGAGGCCGGGGGAGTCTGACGCCAATGCTCGCCAGCCCACGGTCCGACCGGGCCTCCGGCCTTGTCGCCATGACCGACAAGGAATTCAAACGGCTCAGTGAATTCATCCATACCGAGGTCGGCATCAAACTGCCGTTCTCCAAAAAGGTCATGGTCGAGGCGCGGCTGCAAAAGCGTCTGCGTCAGCTGGGCAAGGCCGGCTACCGCGACTACTACGAATACCTGTTCAGTCCCGAGGGCCTCGATGAAGAACTCGTCCAGCTCATCGACGTCATCACCACCAATACCACGGAATTTTTCCGGGAGCCCCGGCATTTCGAGATCATGACCGGGCAGACCCTGCCTCTGTGGCGCAACCAGTATGGCACGAGCCGGCCCTTTCGGCTGTGGAGCGCCGGCTGCTCCACGGGCGAGGAGCCCTATACCCTGTGCATCGTGCTTTCGGAATTCGCCGCGCGCAGCCCAGGCTTTCGCTTCGGCGTCATGGCCACGGACATATCCACCCGGGTGCTGGCCATGGCCAAGAACGCCGTCTATCCCGAGGAGCGCGTGGGCAAGATGTCCCTGGAACTCAAACGCCGCTATTTCCTGCGCAGCAAGGACCACGCCAAGCGGCTGGTGCGGGTCGTGCCCGACGTCCGCCGGCTCGTGGATTTCAGGCGGCTCAATTTCATGGATTCCTTTGCCTTCCCGGAACCGCTGGACACCATTTTCTGCCGCAACGTCATGATTTATTTCGACCGGGCCACCCAGGAACAGCTGCTCCAGAAGTTTTGCACCCAGCTTTTGCCCGGGGGATTCCTGTTCATCGGCCATTCCGAAAGCCTCACTGGCATGGACCTGCCCTTGCGCCAACACGCCCCGACGGTATATAGAAAAGTGTAACGGTTTGGGAGAATTCTGTTTGAGAGGGTACGCGTGAAGCAGACCATCAAGGTCCTGGTGGTGGACGATTCCGCCCTGGTTCGCCAGACCATGACCGAAATCCTGGCCTCGGACCCGGAAATCGAAGTCATCGGCGCGGCCGGCGACCCGTATGCCGCGGTCAAGCGCATGGAAACGCAGACCCCCGACGTCATCACGCTGGACATCGAGATGCCCCGCATGGACGGGCTGACGTTCTTGCGCAAGATCATGACCCAGCATCCCATCCCGGTGGTCATCTGTTCGACGCTGACCGAATCCGGCTCGGAAACCCTGCTGCGGGCCATGGAATACGGGGCCGTGGACATCATCCTCAAGCCCAAGCTCGGCACCCGCCAGTTCCTGGAGGAATCGCGCATCCGGGTGGTGGACGCGGTCAAGGCGGCGTCCCGGGCGCGGCTCAAACGGCTGGCCCCCGCCGGACCGCTGAAAGTCTCCCCCAAGCTTTCCGCCGACGCCGTGTTGCCCGGCCCCGTCGGCAAGGCCATGTTTCAGACCACCGACAAAGTCGTGGCCGTGGGCGCGTCCACCGGCGGCACCGAGGCCCTGCGCGAATTCCTGGAAGCCATGCCCCAGGACTGTCCCGGCATCGCCATCGTGCAGCACATGCCGGAGCAGTTCACCGCCGCCTTTGCCAAACGCCTCGACGGCATCTGCCGCATCACTGTCAAGGAGGCCGCCGACGGCGACACCATCCTGCGCGGCCAGGCGCTCATCGCCCCGGGCAACCGCCACATGTTGCTCAAGCGCAGCGGCGCGCGCTACTACGTCGAGGTCAAGGACGGACCGCTCGTGCGCCGGCATCGCCCCAGCGTCGATGTGCTTTTTCGCTCCGCCGCCCGCTATGCCGGCAAGAACGCCGTGGGCGTCATCATGACCGGCATGGGCGACGACGGCGCGGCCGGCATGCTGGAGATGCATGAGGTCGGGGCCTACACCATCGCCCAGGACGAAGCCACGTGCGTGGTCTTCGGCATGCCCCAGGAAGCCATCAAGCTCGGCGGCGCGGACAAGATCCTGCCCCTTGGCGCCATCGCCCACGAAGTGGTCCGGGCCTGCGCCGGATAGCGCGTGAGAAGCAGGCGGAAGATGCCCGGCGGCCGGGGAAGCCGGGAGGAGACGCCTCCGACGGCCGGGGGCTTGAGGCCCCCGGCCCTCCTCGAAGAGGGAACGGTTGCAAAGGGGTTTCCGGCGGGGGGCGGGAGTCCGGTCGGCGTCGGACCGGGCCTTACTCTTCCTTGATCCAGATGAGGCTGGCCTGGCGGCCGGTGGTCTTGTCGCGGCGGTATGAAAAGAACTGCGGCAGGGACTTGGTGCACAGGTCCAGGGCGTAGATGCGGTCCCGGTCGAGGCCGGCGGCGGCGAGCTGGTCGCGGGTAAGCCGCCACAAGTCGAGCTTGCGGCTGCGGTGGTCGAAATAGGGCCGGAATTTCTCCCCGATTTCGTTCTCGAAAGCGGTGAATTCCGATTCACCGGGCCCAAGGCTCGGGCCGCGCACGGCCGAAAGCTCGCGCGGGGCCAGCCCGTAGCGCACGCAAAACGAACGCACCGCCCGGCCGCAGAAATCCTGCACATTGCCCCGCCAGCCGACATGCAGCGCCATGACGTAGCGGCCCGAGGCGTGCGCGATGAGCACCG
>JBKICS010000467.1:0-5192 GCA_046567015.1 Acidobacteriota bacterium
CTGGCCAGGCGCAGATAGGTCACCCGGCCGGGATGGCGCTCGCAGCAGGCCAGGCATTCCCGGTGGCTGCCGTCGCGGCTGCCGTCGTTGACCAGCACCACGTCCATGCGCGGCAGCGGGGCCTCGGCAAATAACGTGTCCACCAGGCGGCCGATGGTGGCCTCGGCGTAGTAGACCGGGATGACGACGGTCAGGGTCGGGGGAGAGGTGGCTTTGCTCATATCCCGCTTCGAGTGGATGCAGGGTTGGCGGTGGCCGCCACGGCCGGCTTGCGGGCCAGGGCGAAGACGGAAAGCCCAAACGGCAACGTGAGCCCATACCGGACGATCATGGCGTTTTCCAGACGGCGGATGCCGGCCAGGAGGGTATTGAGCGGCCCGGGCAGCGGCGCAAGATCGGAAACCGGCGCGGCGTCCCCCGGGCGTTCCCGCTTGCGCCACAGCCGCACCAGGGCGGCGATGGGAAATAAAATAGTATTGGAATAACTCAGTATTTCTATCGAGAACCCGGCCGCGACCAGCATGCGGCGCACCTCGTCCGCCCGGTAGCGCCGCACCACGCCCACGGCCCGGTCATGTTCGCTGAAAAGGGCGTGCAGGGCCACCAGATTGAGGATCAGCGCCCCGCCCGGAGCCAGCACCCGGTACAGTTCGGCCAAGGCAGGCGGAACCTCGGCCGGCGGCACATTGGCCAGGACGTCCAGGGACACGGCCACGTCAAAGCTCCCGGCGGCAAAGGGCAGGCTGACCGCCGATCCCCGGGTCAGGGCGAACGGGCCGCGTTTGCGGGCCAGGGCCAGGGCCGTGGCCGACAGGTCCAGGCCCACCGGCCGGGCTTCGCCCAGAAGCGTAAGCACCTTGCCCGTGCCGCAACCGGCGTCGAGCACCCGCCCCGGGCCGGTCACCAGCGCCCGGCAGCGCGCATAGGCCGCCTTGAGCTGGTCGTGCAGGCCCAGGTACCACCAGTGGCGTTCTTCGGCCCCGAACATGGTCGCGTATTCTGCTTCTAGCATACCCAACACATCCCCTGGCAAGCCGTTCACGGGCACGGCCATTCGGGCCAGGCCGCAACGGCTCCACTCTAGCGGTTTGCTGAAAAAAAATCTATTGCACGGCCCAAGCACCCGCCCAGCAAAGAGGCCGCCATGTCGCCTTCCCCATCGCCGCAACCCGTATTCTCCGTCATCGTGCCGGTGCTGGGCGAGGCCGGTCGCATAAACGCCCTGGTGGACAACGTGCGCACCGCCGGCTACGGCCTGGCCCTGGAAATCATCGTGGTGGACGGCGACCCGGCCGGGCGCACCTTGCAGGCCATCGACCGCCAGGGCGTCATGGGGCTCACCGCCCCCCGGGGCCGGGGCAGCCAGCAAAACGCCGGGGCGTCCGTGGCCACCGGCGAATACCTGCTTTTTCTGCACGCCGATACCCGCCTGCCGGCCGGAGCCTTCCAGGCGGCGGCCGCGCTCCTGGAGAAGCAAGCCGAGCTCGGGGCCTTTTCCCTGGCCATCCGGTCCACCCATCCGCTGCTGCGCCTGATCGCCGTCGCGGCCACCTGGCGCTCCCGGCTTTTCTCCCTGCCCTACGGCGACCAGGCCCTGTTCCTGCGCCGGGACATCTTCGAGGCCCTGGGCGGGTTCGCCGCGATTCCGGTCATGGAGGACGTGGAGCTGGTGCGCGCCCTGAGACGGGCCGGCGGCCGCATCGTGGTCCTGCCCCTTCGCGTCACCACCTCGGCCAGACGCTGGCGGGCCGAGGGCGTCGTGCGGGCCACGCTGCGCAACCTGGCCCTGCTTCTTCTGTATTTCCTGGGCGTCCCGCCCAGCCGGCTGACCCGGCACTACCCGGCCATGCCCGAGCCGCCGACCGGGGATGCTTCGTGAAGCGGACGACCCTTTCGGTCATGGTCAAGGCTCCCCTGCCCGGCCTGGTCAAGACGCGCCTGGCCGCGACCATCGGCGACGCCGCCGCCCTGGCCGCCTACCGGGCCATGGCGGCCACGGTCCTGGCCGCCGCCGACGCCTCGCGCCTCCCCGTCACCGTCAGCTACGCCCCGGCCGAGCACCTGGACCGCGTGGCCGAGCTGTGCGGCCCGGGGCGACGCTATGTGGCCCAGGCCGAGGGCGATCTCGGGGCGCGCATGGCCGGGGCCCTGGCGGCGGCCTTTGCCGACGGAGCCGAGGCGGCGCTGCTCGTCGGCTCCGACCTGCCGCTTTTGACCGCCGACCTGCTGCGCCAGGCGGCCCGGGAGCTGGAAGCGAACCAGGCCGTGCTCGGGCCGGCCGAGGACGGCGGCTATTATCTGATCGGGTTCAACCGGGAGGGCTTTTGCCCCGAGGTTTTTCGCGACATGCCCTGGAGCACGGCCAGGGTAGCCGCGACCACCCTGGCCCGGCTGGCCGCGGCCGGCCGGAGCGTGGCGATTTTGCCGCGACTGGCCGATTGCGACGCCGCCGCCGACCTCTTCCGGCTGGCCGCGCCGCCCTTCCGGGAGCGGCTGGCCGGCACACCCTTTGCCCGGTTCCTGGCCGGGAGGCCGGACCGGAAGGTTTGACCAAAACCCCGGCTGCGGGTAAGGCTTACGGGAAAATTCGAGCGATGCCGCCAAGCGCGGCCGCGAGGCGAGGGGGGCGTTTGGGGACGCCGAGCGGTGAATTGCGTGTCGGGACGCTTGTGTCCTGTTTTCTGCGCTGCTACCTCGTGGGGGCCGCCTACAACACCCGTGGCCTCCAGCACGTGGGGCTGGCCTTTGCCATGGAGCCGGGGCTTGTCGCTCTGTATCCCGACCCGGTCCAGCGCGACGAGGTTTTCGCCCGCTACCTCAAGCTGTACAACACCCATTTTTTCTGGACGCCGCTGCTCGTGGGGCTGTTCCTCTCCCTGGAGGAGAAAATCGCCCAGGGGCTCGTGCCGGCGGAAATGCTTGACAACGTCAAGACCACAACGGCATTCACCCTCTCCGCCATCGGCGATACCTTTTTCTCGGCCAGCGTCATGGGGCTGTGGGGCATCTCGGCCGCCTGCCTGGCGGCCAGCGGCCGCTACGGCTGGCTCCTGGGCCTGGCCGGGGCGCTGTTTGTGGCGGTGCAGGCCTTCAAGGCCGTCACCTTCCACAAGGGCTATCGCGAAGGCTTCCAGGTTCTGCGGCGGCTCAAGCGCTGGGACTTGGTCAACCTCGGCCGGCGGATCAAGCTGCTCAACGCCGTGCTGCTGCCCCTGTTCTGGATTCTGGCCCGGCCCCGGGGGGGGCCCGGCTCCCTGGCCGACGCCGTCTTGATCGGCATTCTGGCCGCCTGGGCCGCCACGCGTCCGTCGGTGGCCCGGGAGATCGCCCTGCTGGCCCTGGCCGCCGGCTGGGTGCTCGCCCGTTCCATGTGGCCGGCCTGACGGCCGGCGAAACCGCCCGGCGCCCGCGCCGGGACAACCGCCGATACGGTGGACGATGACCGAGCCAACCTTGCAAGCCCCGGGTACGGGGCCTGACGATATCCTGGCGGAAGCCGACGGCTATTGCCTGCGCGTGCGCGTGCTCAACGAACAGGGCCTGCACGCCCGGCCGGCCGCCAAGCTGGCCCAGGAAGCCCAGAAGTTTCGCAGCGACATCCGCCTGCGCCACGAGGGCGAGGATGTGGACGCCAAGAGCATCCTGGACATCCTGACCATGGCCCTGGGCCACGGCAGCGAACTGGAAGTGCGCGCCGACGGCCCCGACGCCCGGGACGCCCTGCGCCACCTCGGCGAACTCTTTCGCAACCGCTTCCAGTAGTGCCCAAACCGGGAAATCGGTATATATGTTTCCCGTGGCCCGGGCGTGAGCCAGGCGTTTCGCCCAAGCCCCTCTCGCCGCCGCCCGCCAAGGCCGACGCCGCCAAGCCGTGAAAAGGCCGGCCGCCAACCTAAACCCCCACGCGTCCCGGACCGCCACCCCCGCGCCGGCTCGCCAAGGACCAGCCCGACATGGCAACCCTCAAAGGCATTCCCGTCTCGGCCGGCATCTCCATCGGACGGGCCTTTTTTCTCAACCGTTCCGGGGCCGGCCCCCTGCCCCGCCAGACCCTGCCCGAGTCCCTGGTCGCGCCGGAAGTGGCCCGGCTGGAGCGGGCCTTCGAGCAGTTCGGCCTGGAAATCGAGCAGGCCCGCAAGCGCATCCCGGCGGAGCTGCGCGAGCACGCCCTGATCCTCGACTCCCACATGATGATCCTTAAGGATCCCAAGCTCTCCGGCGTCGCCAAGCGCTACATCCAGACCCTTGGCATCAATGCCGAGTGGGCGCTCGACAAGGCCGTGGCCGAGCTGGAAAAGGCCTTCGAGGCCCTGGACGATCCCTATTTTCGCGACCGTATCCAGGACGTGCGCACCGTGGCCGGCCGGGTCCAGGCCCGGCTCGCCGGCCAATCCGCCGAAACCCGGGCCATCGAGAGCCGGGTGGTGCTCATGGCCCACGACATCTCCCCGGCCGACACCGCGAGCTTGCAAACCGACAAGATCATGGCCCTGGTCACGGTCCAGGGCGGCAAGACCTCCCATACCGGCATCCTGGCCCGCACGCTTGGCATCCCGGCCGTGGTCGGGGTGACCCAGCTCGAACGCGAGGTGCGCGACGGCGACCTGGTGGTGGTGGACGGGCTGCGCGGCGTGGTGGTGCTGTCCCCGGCCGAGGACGAACTGGCCCGGCTCTCCGACCTCAAGTACCAGTTCGAGGCCTATCAGGCCGGCATCATGCGCGGCTGCCACCTGCCCGGGGAAACCATCGACGGCTATCGCCTGAAGGTCAAAGCCAACATCGAGATGCTCGAGGAAGTGCCCACCGTGGTCAACAACGGCGGCGAGGGCATTGGCCTGTATCGCACCGAATATTCCTACATGAACCGGGCCAAGCTCCCCACCGAGGACGAACTTTACCAGGAATACCTGGATCTTGCCACGATCATGTCGCCGCGTCGGGTGACGCTTCGCACCCTCGACGCCGGAGCCGACAAGTTCGTCAGCACCCTGGGGGCGCTCGATGAGCGCAACCCGGCCCTGGGGCTTCGGGCCATCCGGCTGTGCATGCACCACCCCGACATCTTCAAGACCCAGTTGCGCGCCATCTTGCGGGCCTCGGTGGCCGGCAACATCTCGGTCATGTTCCCCATGATCTCGGGGTTGCGCGAAATCCGGCAGGCCAAGGCCATGCTGGCCGAGGCCAGGGCCGAG
>JBKICS010000468.1:0-10264 GCA_046567015.1 Acidobacteriota bacterium
TGTGCGCCTCCGACGGCCAGTCCCTGTCCGTGGGCGAATTGCTCGACCTCGTGCCCGGCGCGGCCGAGGGCCTGGCCCGGGTCCACCTGGGCTACACCGATTCCCGGGGCGCGCCGGCCCTGCGCCAGGCCATCGCCGCGCTGTATACCACCATCGAGCCCGACGACGTGCTGGTCCACGTCGGGGCCGAGGAAGCCATTTTCACCTTCATGGCTGCTGCTCTGTCCCCGGGCGACGCGCTTGTCGTGACCACGCCGTGCTACCAGTCGCTGACCGACGTGGCCCGGTCCCTGGGCTGCCGGACCGTGGCCTGGCAGTGCGATCCGGCCTGGGGTTTCGCCCCGGACATGGGCGAGCTGACGTCCCTGCTGGCTGGCCCGGCCAAGGCCCTGGTCGTCAATTTCCCCCACAACCCCACCGGCTACCTGCCCACGCCCGAAACCTTCGCCGCCATGCTGGGGCTGGCCGCCGAACAGGGCACGCGGGTCTTTTCCGACGAGGTCTACCGCTTTTCGGAAGCCGAGGGCGTGCCCACCCTGCCGGCGGCCTGCGATCTCGACCCGAGGGCCGTGTCCCTGGGCGTGCTGTCCAAGTCCTTCGGCCTGCCCGGTCTGCGGGTGGGCTGGGTGTGCTGCCGGGATCGGGAGCTCCTGGCCCGCATGGCCTCGGTCAAGGATTACCTGTCCATCTGCGGCGCGGCTCCCTCGGAATATCTGGCCGGGTGCGCCCTGGCCGTCCGGGAGACCATCCTGGGCCGCCTGAACCGTCTGCTCGGGCAAAACCGCCGGCTGCTGTCGGATTTTTTCCTCAACCATTCGGAGTTGTTTCATTTCGTCGCTCCGAAAGGCGGGCTGACCGCCTTTCCGGGGCTGCGTCGCGGCACGGCCGAGGCCTTCTGCCAGGAGCTGCTCGCCGCCACGGGCGTGTTGCTGTTGCCGGGAAATCTCTACGGCGAACAATGGGACAAACGGTTTCGCATCGGCTTCGGCCGGGCCGATTTTGCCGAAAACCTGGAACGGCTGGCGGATTTTTGCCAAAAATGCCCCCCCGGGGCCGGCTGCCGCCCGGCCTGAGCAGGCAGGATTTCGGCCCGGTCCGCCTTGAATTTTGCCGACAAATCAGACACAAGGGCCTGACACCATCGCGGCGTTAAGGGTACGTTCCCTTTTTTGTTGTCACCCCCAACCCCCGGAGCCTTCCATGGTCAAAAAACTGGTCCTGTCCCTCATGCTCGTCGCCATGACCGCCTCCCCGACCCTGGCCAAAACCATCGTCTTCGCCACCGACGCCACCTGGCCGCCCATGGAGTTCGTGGACGCCAACAAGGAAATCACCGGCTACGCCATCGACTACATGAAGGCCGCCGGCAAGGAAGCCGGATTCACCCCGGAATTCAAGGCCGTGGCCTGGGACGGCATCTTCGCGGGCCTGGCCTCCGGCAAGTACAACGCCATCTGCTCCTCGGTCAGCATCACCGACGAGCGCAAGAACTCCATGGATTTCTCCACCCCCTATTTCAAGGTGCGTCAGGCCCTGGTGGTCCCGGCCAAGTCCACGGCCAAGTGCATCGACGACATGAAGGGCAAGACGCTGGGCGCTCAGATCAGCACCACGGGCCATTTCACCGTGAAAAAGACCGAAGGCGTCAAGGACAAGTCCTACGACGAAGTTGGCCTGGCCTTTGAAGACCTCTACAACGGCCGCATCGACGGCGTTGTCTGCGACGATCCCGTGGCGGCCCAGTACGCTCTGCAGAATGACAAATACAAAAACGCCTTGAAGATCGCTTGCATCATCGAGGCCGGAGAAGACGAATTCTACGGCATCGCCGTGCAAAAGGGCAACAAGGAAGACCTCGACCTGATCAACAAGGGCATCGAGGCCGTGCAGAAAAAGGGCATCGACAAGCAGTTGCTGGCCAAGTGGATCGGCGCCGGCAAATAACGACGGACCTTCCATGCTTCGGACGCGCCCGCCGGCCCTTTGAGCCGGCGGGCGCGCCATGCGGAAAAGACTCATGAAACACCAAGGCAAGTGCGCTGTGGAAGAACCGCAAATCGTCATTGATGTCGGCGATGGTGCCGCCATACCCAAAGCCTCCGACAAGGGACTCGTCTCGGCCTGGTGGCTGTCGTTTATCGGCGCGCTGCTCGTGCTGGGCTACCTGCTCGTTTTCCATGCCAATCCGTACATGCGGATCTTCAAATTCATCCCCGACGGCATCCTGATCACCTTCCAGGTCACGGTCAGCTCCATCGCCTTGGCCCTGGTGTTCGGCCTCATCACCGGCCTTGGCCGCATCTCGCGCAACAAATACATCAATCTCGTGGCCTCGACCTATGTCGAGATCGTGCGCGGCGTGCCGCTTCTGGTCCAGCTTTTCTACATCTACTACGCCCTGGGCCGCATCGTGCACGTGCCGGACCTGCTGGCCGCCGTGCTGTCCATGAGCGTGTGCTATGGCGCGTACATGGGCGAGGTGTTTAGGGCCGGCATCATGGCCATCCCCACGGGCCAGACCGAGGCCGCCCGGTCGCTGGGGTTCAGCCGCACCCAGACCATGTATTACGTCATCCTGCCCCAGGCCTGGCGCACGATTTTGCCGCCGGTCGGCAACGAATTCATCGCGCTGCTCAAGGACACCTCCCTGGTCTCCATTCTCGGCGTGGCCGACCTGCTGCGTCGGGGCCGCGAGTTCGCCTCGGAATCGTTCATGTATTTCGAGACGTTCACCATGGTGGCCGTGGTCTATCTCATCATCACCCTGGTGCTGTCCAAGCTGGTGAGCATCATGGAGGAGCGTTTGTCGCACCATGTCAAACGATAATCCCATCATCCGCATCACGGACGTCAGCAAGTATTTCGACACCGTGGCCGCCCTGTCCCACGTGAGCCTCGACGTGGCCCAAGGGGAAAAGGTCGTCATCATCGGACCCAGCGGCTCGGGCAAGTCGACGCTGCTGCGCACCATCAACCGGCTCGAGGACATCAGCGCCGGCCGGATCGTGGTGGACGGCTTCGACCTCGACGACAAGACCGTGGACATCAACAAGGTGCGCATGGAAGTGGGCATGGTCTTTCAGAGCTTCAACCTCTTCCCGCATAAGACCGTGCTGCAAAATGTCACCCTGGCCCCGATCAAGCTCAAGGGCATGGGGCAGGAAGAAGCCGACGCCATGGCCCGGCGGCTGCTCGACAAGGTGGGCATTTTGGAGAAGGCCGACGTGTTTCCGGCCAAGCTATCGGGCGGCCAGCAGCAGCGCGTGGCCATTGCCCGGGCGTTGGCCATGAACCCCAAGATCATGCTTTTTGACGAGCCGACCTCGGCGCTGGACCCGGAGATGATCGGCGAGGTGCTCGACGTCATGGTCAAGCTGGCCCGGGAAGGCATGACCATGGTCTGCGTCACCCACGAAATGGGCTTCGCCCGGGAAGTGGCCGATCGCATCGTCTTCATGGACGAGGGCCAGATCCTGGAAATCGCCACTCCGGCGGATTTCTACGCCAAGCCCAAGCATCCGCGCACGCAGAAGTTCCTGGAACAGATCCTCTAGGCTGAGCTGCGCGCCGCACGAAAAAAAGCCGCCCAGGATGCCGGGCGGCTTTTTTATTGCTTGGCCGGAAGTACCGCGTTCCCCACACCCCGGCCGCCGGAGCAGCAGTGGTTCCGGTCAAGCACAAACCGACAAACGCCACGGCCAACAGCTGACCGGATAGCCGGCCAGCTTCTGGAACCCCTTGGAAAACTTCTTCCATTGCAGGGTCCGGGGGGATCATCCCCCCGGCCGCCGGAGGCATCTTCTCTTCCTACCGACCCACTTCCTCACTTCCTTCCTTACTGCTGCCGGTTGCACGGCCCTTCGTGGCCTTCGTGGCTGCCCTGGCGCTCGTAGTCGGTGAGATAATCCAGCAATTTCTTGGTGGTCCCGGCGCTTTGTTCGTCGCCGGCAGCCTCGAAGCCGGCGATGGCCCGGTCATACCAGTCCTTGGCCGGCTCAAATTCGCCGAGCAGGTGGCAGACGATGCCGAGTTGGTGGCAGGTCTTGGCCTCGCCCACGGCGTTTTCGTGCTTCTCCTCCAGGGCCAGGGCCCGCAGGTACCACTCCCGGGCCAGCTCGTAGTCCTCGGCGAGCTGGGCCACCACGCCGAGCTGGTGGCTGGTGACGGTCATGCCGCCGTCGAAGCCTTCGCGCTCGCTGATGGCCAGGGATTTTTCCAGCCATTCCCGGGCCTGGGCCAGATCGCCGGCTTCCTGGCTGGTCAGCCCCAGATTGTGGCTGGTCATGGCCACGCCGACGTCGTCGCCAAGGGCGGTAAATTCTTCAAGTGCCTGCATAAAGCCTTCTCGGGCCGCCTCCAACTCCTTGCGTTCCAGGGCTTCCAAAGCGATCTGATGCTCGGCCTCGGCCTTGGCCGCGTTGGGTGCGGCGGTATCGTCGGTGCTGTTCAAGGCGTCCTCCTTGCCGGTCGGGCGCGGGTTGGGCGCGCCAGGCAACCGGTCGGCTTGCGTAATTCTATCTTGGCTGACCGCTCTGGTGACCCGCAGCACCCTGTCCGGTCAAGCCTTTTCACGCGCCGCAGCCGGAATCCGGCTTGGCCTTGGGCGGACGCAGGAAATCGAGGACATGCTTTTCGGCCGCCGTGGCCGATTCGTCCACCAGGGCCTCGGCCTCGTCCCGGGAGACGTAGTGGATGGCCCCGCAGGGGCACATCTCGGCGCAGGCCGGGCGTTTGCCGCGTTGGCGGCGCGAGGCGCACAGATCGCACTTCACGACCGTAACGCCCTTGTCGGTCTCGAAAATGGCCATGTACGGGCAGGCCAGCATGCACTGGCGCGACTCGCAACCCCGGCACAGCATGGGGTCGAGGACCATGGCCCCGTCGCGGTCGCGCCCGATGGCCCCGCGCTTGCAGACCTTGGCGCAGTTGGGTTCGGCGCAGTGGCGGCAATACAGCGGGGCCATGAACCCGGAGGCGGCCCGGATCATGTGGATGCGCGGCATGTCATTGACAAACCGGCAGACGTACTCGCAGGTCTCGCAGCCAATGCACTTGGAATAATCGATATACAGCGTCTTCTCGTCGTCCATGTCCGCGTGCTCCCTATCGCGAAGAATGCCTCCGGCGGCCAAAGGGCTGAGCCCTTTGGAATCCCACCTGAAAGGCAAGGGGTTTATGGGGGCAACGCCTACCGCTCTCCCACACGCCCCTTTTAAAAACTTTCCCCTTTGCAGGGGTCCGGGGGGATCATCCCCCCGGCCGCCGGAGGCATCTTCCGCCTTTACGCCTTCTCTCCCCTTCTACCGCCCGCGCACGCGCGGCGCGTCGCGGAAGTCGCCGCCGGGGAAGCGGTCGGCTTCGCGGCTGATGAGTTCGTCGCCGGCGAATTCCGTCTGGCGGTTCTGGGCCTTGAGGTCGAGCCACTGGGCCAGGGAACGGGCGGCGCGCAGCCCGGAATAGATGGCCTTGCCGATCTTGCTCGGGCCGGTCAGCGCGTCGCCGGCCACGAACACGTTGTCGATGGCCGTCATATTGAGCCAGCGCACTTCGCCCTTGCGCACGGATTCGAGGCCGAGTTCCTTGGCGAAGGGCGGTGTGGCCACTTCACCTATGGCGGCCACGATGACGTCGGCCGGCAGGGATTTTTCCGCGCCGTCCTGGCGGTAGGCAAGGCCGGTCACCGCCGTCTCGCCAAGCACGGCTTCGGGCAGGCAGCGTTCGTGCCAGACCACGCCGGCCGCCTCCAGCCGGTCGATCTCGATGGCCCCGCAGGGAGCCTCGGCCCGGGTGCGGCGGTAGAGCATATTAACGGAAGCCGCGCCCAGGGCTGCGGCGCCGTGGGCCACGTCCACGGCCGAGTGTCCGGCCCCGATGACGATGACCCGCTTGCCGGCCACGTCCGGGGCCTTGACCCCCGGGGCGCAGTAATGGGCTGCCCGGATGGGGAAAAGAAATTCCAGGCCGGAGAGCACGCCAGGCAAATCCTGGCCCGGGATGCCGAGCCGACGGGATTTCCAGGAGCCGGTGGCGATCATGATGGCCTCGTGCTTGGCGATCATGTCGCCCAAGCCCTTGACCTCGTTGCAGAAATGGTCGCCCTCTTCCTCGAAGAGCGGCGCGCTGCAGCAGATCTTGGTGTGGGTGTGAAAGATGACGCCGTAGCGCCGGGCCAGGCGCAAGGTGCCGGCCTCGATGCGCTCGCGCGGGATGCGGTGGCCGGGGATGCCGAAAAGCATGAGCCCGCCCGGGCGCGGCATCTTGTCGTAGACCTCCACGGCATGCCCAAGGCACGACAGGTAGCCGGCGGCGGCCAGTCCCGACGGTCCGGCCCCGATGATGCCGACGGACACGCCGCTTGGCGGCGGCGGATCGCCGCACAGGAAATTGAAGTTCATGGGTTCCATGGCTGCTCCGGGTTTGGGCCAGCCTACGCCACAAAACCGGTCGGGTAAACGGCGTAACGCATGACTTTTGCACGTGATTATGCGAACAAGCTCTCCCCGTACGACAAAGGAGCCAGGCCGTGACGCGCATCTATCTGAAACTTGTCGGTTCCGCCGTGCTCTGGGGCGGCACCTGGGTGGCCGGACGGGTGCTCGGCCGCGCCATGGGGCCGTTTTCGGCAGCCTTCTTGCGCTTCGCCCTGGCCTCGGTGTTCCTGTATTTTCTCACCGCCCGCATCGAGGGGCGCTATCCCCGGTTGTCCCGCCGGGAGCTGCCCTGGCTGCTGACCCTGGCGGCAACCGGCATCTTCGCCTACAACGCGCTCTTTTTCGCCGGCCTGCGTACGGTCCCGGCCGGTCGGGCGGCGCTCATTGTGGCCTGCATCCCGTCGGTTGTGGCGCTTTTTTCCGGCCTGCTGTTCCGGGAAACCTTCCCGCCGGCCAAGCTCGCCGGCATCGTCCTGTCCTTTTTCGGGGTGGGATTTATCGTCTCGGGCGGCGATGCGGCGGCGCTTTTCGCCCAGGGGCTGTCCGGCGGCGATCTGTGCATCTTCGGCTGCGTGGCCGCCTGGGCCGCCTACACCCTGGCCGGCAAGAAGGCCATGGAGCGCATCTCGCCGTATCGCGCCGTCACCTGGTCGTGCATCCTGGGCGCGCTGATGCTCCTGCCGCCGGCCCTGGCCCTGGGCCTTGCCCGGGACGCAGCCGCCGCCGGACCGGGAGCCTGGGGACTGGTGGGCTTTTTCGGCATCCTGGCCACGGGATTCGGGTTTTCCTGGTATTACGAAGGGGTCAAGGCCATCGGCCCGACCAAGGCCGGGGTATTCATCAACCTCGTGCCGGTGGTGGCCGTGTTCCTGGGCTGGCTGCTCCTGGGCGAACCGCTCTCCAGCGCCCTGCTCGTCGGCGGCGGGCTGGTCCTTGGCGGGGTCTGGCTCACCAACCGGCAGGCGCGGCCCGGACGGCTGGGCCGGGCCGCCTGACAGCAGTTGCGCGACTGCCATAACGATCTTGCCTTCGCCCCGGCTTACGGCTAGAGCAGGCCCATCCTCCCTTTGCGCGGGGTTCCCGGTCATGGAAATGCAACTCGCCCCGGCCACGGTCCTGGTCGTCGACGATGCCCCGTCGAATCTGGCCATCCTCACGGAGACGCTGCGTTCGGAGTATGACGTGCGCATCGCCAGCAGCGGTCCCCAGGCCCTGCGCCTGGTGGACGAGAACCCGCCGGATCTGATCCTGCTCGACATCGTCATGCCGAAGATGGACGGCTTCGAGGTCTGCCGCCGGCTCAAGGCCCGGGCCGTCACCTGCAACATCCCGGTCATTTTCCTCACTTCCAAGGGCGAGGTGTCCGACGAGACCCAGGGGTTGGCGCTTGGAGCCGTGGATTACATCATAAAGCCCGTAAGCGTCCCCATCGTCCAGGCCCGGGTGCGCACCCACGTGGAACTCAAGCGCCGGGGCGATCTGCTGGAAACCTTGTCCCTGCGCGACGGCCTGACCGGCATCGCCAACCGCCGGCATTTCGACGATTGCCTCGAACGGGCCTGGCGGCAGGGCCTGCGCACCGGCAAGCCGCTGACCCTGGCCCTGGCCGACATCGACTATTTCAAGGGCTACAACGACGCCTACGGCCACCTGGTCGGCGACGAATGTTTGAAGGCCGTGGCCGCCTCCCTGGCCGGGGTGCTGCGTCGGCCGGGCGATCTGGCGGCGCGCTTTGGCGGCGAGGAATTCGCCGTCGTGCTCGAAGACACCAACCTCACCGGGGCCTTGCATGTGGCCGAAACCATGCGGGCCGTCGTGGAGGCCTTGTCCCTGCCCCACGTAAACTCCACGGTCGCGGGAACGGTCACCGTCTCCATCGGCGCGGCCTGCGCCGTGCCCACGACCGCGTCCAGACCGGAACACCTGCTCTGCCTGGCCGACGCCAAGCTCTACGAAGCCAAGCAGGCCGGCCGCAACCGGGTGATCTGCGCCCAGGCCGACTAGACCGGTCAAAGCCCTTCCCCGCAGGGACAGTCCCTGCCAACGCGCGACCCTCGCCCGCTGCCCGATGTCGCCGAAGGTTCGTCGCCCGCGTCAGCAGCGCACCGCACGTCCGCCGCCGCCACGGCAGTCCCCCGCGCCGCCGCCCTTGATCGCCAGGGGCTTGTCTGTTAGGTCTTTTCGGTTGCAAATCGGTGCCGCGGTTCTCCGCGCCGGTCCCCCCGGCGTCGTCGGATATGGCTTGTGCCCGAAACTGCCACCCTAACCCCCGGGAGCGTCCCATGCGCAAACGTTTTGGCCTTCTTTTGGCTGCCCTGGCCGCCTTTGTCCTGTGCTTCGGCGCCTTGGCCCAGGCTGAGGAAAAAGTGTACGTCAACGGCATCGACTTCGGCTTCCCCCCGTTCGGCTTCGTGGACAAGGCCGGCAAGCCCACCGGCTTCGACGTCGAATCCCTGGACTGGATCGCCAAGAAGATGGGTTTCAAGGTCAAGCATCAGCCCATGGACTGGGACGGCATCATCCCGGCCTTGCTCGCCAAAAAAATCGACATCATCGCCTCGGGCATGAGCGCCACGGCCGAGCGCGCCGAGAAGGTCGATTTCTCCATCCCCTACTACGAAGTCACCCAGGTGCTCGTGGTCGGCGACAAGGAAAAGGGCACCCTGCCCGAGCTGCTCAAGTCCGGCAAAAAGATCGGCATCCAGCGCGGCACCGTCACCGCCAAGCTGCTGGAGGGCCTGGTCGCCCAGCCCGGCTACAAGTTCGAGCTGGTGCCCTACGACTCCACCGACCTGTCCATGGAAGACCTGAAAATCGGCCGCATCGCCGGTTCCGGCATGGACAGCACCATCGCCCAGGAAGTCATGAAGAACCCGGGCTTCAAGATCGCCGGCACCTTCGACGCCGCCCCCGAGAAATACGGCTACGCCATGCGCAAGGAAGACAAGGAATTCCAGGACAAGGTCAACCAGGGCTTGAAGCTCCTGATGGCCGATCCCTATTGGAAGGAACTCAAGGCCAAGTACGGCCTGTAAACTTACTGCCTGACGTTGCCGGGTCCGGGTCACGACATGCGGCCCGGACCCGGACGACTCCCCCCGGACGTTTTTCATGGAAGGATTTCTCAAAGCCGCCCAGGCCAGTTGGGACGCCCTGCCCTACATTCTGGGCGGGCTGTGGTGGACGGCGGGGCTCATTATCGGGGCCATGCTCGTGGGCTTTCTCCTCGGCGTGCCCCTGGCCGTGGCCCATGTCTACGGCCGGTCGCTTACCCGCAAGTGCGTTGCCGGCTATGTCTGGCTCTTTCGCGGCGTGCCCATCCTGGTCCAGCTCTACCTTTTTTATTTCGGCATCATGGCCTACTTGAGCGAAATCCCGGCCCTGGCCTTTCTGCCGCTTTCTTCCGGGTTTCTCTCGGCCGTCATCGTCCTTGGCCTGACCAGCGCCGCCTACCAGTCGCAGATTTTTCGCGGGGCCATGAACAGCCTGCCCCCCGGCCAACTGCGCGCCGCCCGGGCCCTTGGCATGAGCGACGCCGTGGCCATCCGCGCCATTGTCTTGCCCCAGGCCCTGCGCCTGGCCATCCCGGCCTGGTCCAACGAATATTCCATCCTGCTCAAGGACTCGGCCCTGGCCTTTACCATCGGCGTCCTGGAAGTCATGGCCCGCACCCGGGCCGTGGCCGCCACCACCCACCAGCCGCTGCCCCTGTCGCTCCTCGCCGGCGGACTGTTCTTTTTCCTGACCTGGGCCGGCATTAAGGCCCTCAAACGACTCGAAGCCAAGGTGCGCATCCCCGGATACGCGCACCAGGGAAGTCTGTAGCATGGACG
>JBKICS010000469.1:0-10820 GCA_046567015.1 Acidobacteriota bacterium
ATCTGCTGCAGCAGGGTTTTGGTGTCTTCCTGGACCTTGACCTTGCCGGCGGTCAGGACCGTGTCGATCTTGGCGTCGCCGATGACCTCGCGCACGGCCGCCTCGGCCGCGCTCTTGAGGGTATCGTCGGGCCGGTCGACCTTGAAGAGATAATCCACGGGGTTGCTGATCTGGTATTGAACGATGAACTGCACGTCCACGATGTTTTCATCCCCGGTGAGCATCAGCGATTCCTCGGGCACGGCCCGGAACTGCGTGGTGACGTTGTCCCGGGAGGTGGACCGGAAACCGACTTCCACCCGGCGCACCTGGGAAACCTTCGGGGTCTTTACGGTCTCGATGGGAAACGGTAAGTGGTAATGCGGCCCCGGCCCCGTTTGATAGGCGTAGGCGCCGAAACGCTGCACAACGCCGGCCTCGTCGGGCTCCACGATGTAGATGCCGCTGGCGGCCCACAGCAGGACAACCGCGGCCAGGATGAGTTTCGGGCCGCCGGGCAGCCGTTTTTTGATATCCGACAGTCTGTCGGCCAAGTCCTCGCCCAGCCGCCCGGGCTCCGGCATCGGAGATCCCTGGCGGCGTTTTTGCTCGGAGAGCTTGTCCCAATCCCAGTTCATCCTCTTGGCATAGGGGACAATCGGGGGCAAGGTCAAGGGAAGCCGGGAGCCGGGACCAACGACGCCATCTGCAAGGAGACGACATGAAGCCTATTTCGCCCGGACCCTTTCGGGCTTACGACATCCGGGGTCTGGTGGACATCGATTTCGACGAAGAATGGGTGGAGCGCCTGGGCCGGGCCCTGGGCGTCTTCTTTCTGCGCCGCAACCAGCAGCAGGCCGTCATCGGCCACGACTGCCGGCTGAGTTCGCCCGGCTACCAGGCCCGCCTGGCCGCCGGCCTGGCCGCCTCGGGCATCGACGTGGTGTGCCTGGGCATGGTGCCCACCCCCGTGTTCTATTACGCCGTCAAGGCGCTGGGGCGAAAGGCCGGGGCCATCGTCACCGCCAGCCACAATCCGTCTGAATTCAACGGGTTCAAGATCTGGTCCGGCGAGACCACCATCCACACCGACGACATCCGGGAACTCTACGACATCATGGCCGACGGGGAGTTTTTACAGGGGGCGGGCATCGTGTGCGAGCACGACATCCGGCCTTCCTACGTCGAGCACGTGGCCGAGCAGATGGTGCTGCCCCGGGCCGTCACGGTGGTGGTCGACGGCGGCAACGGGGCCGGGGGACTGGTGTGCTGCGACGTGCTGCGCCAGGCCGGGGCCCGGGTCATCCCCATCTACTGCGAACCCGACGGCCGGTTTCCCAACCACCATCCCGACCCGGTGATCCATAAAAACGTGGCCGATCTGGCCGCCCGGGTGCAGGCCGAGAACGCGGACTTCGGCGTGGGCCTGGACGGCGACGCCGACCGCATCGGCGTGGTGGACGCCGGCGGACGCCTGCTCTACGGCGACCAGCTCCTGGCCATCTACGCCCGGGCGATCCTGGCCAACCACCCCGGCGCCACGGTCATCGGCGAGGTCAAGTGCAGCCATCTGCTCTACAAGGACATCGCCGCCCACGGCGGCGAGCCCATCATGGCCGCCACGGGCCATTCGCTGATCAAATCCCGCATGCGGGAGACCGGGGCCATCCTGGCCGGCGAGATGAGCGGCCACATGTTTTTCGCCGACCGCTACTACGGCTTCGACGACGCCATCTACGCCGCCGCCCGGCTGGCCGAGATCGTGGCCGGGACGCAAACGCCGCTCGGCGCGCTGCTTTCCGACTGGCCGGCGACGGTCAACACGCCGGAAATCCGCATCGACTGCCCCGACGCCGTCAAGTTCGCCGTGGTTGAGCGGGCCAAGGCCCATTTCGCCGCCGGCTACGACGTCATCGACGTGGACGGGGTGCGGCTCACCTTTCCCGACGGCTGGGGGCTGCTGCGCGCCTCCAACACCCAGCCGGCCCTGGTGGTGCGCTTCGAGGCCGAAACCCAGGCGCGCCTGGACGAGATCCGCCGGCTCATCGAGGAACCGGTGGCCCGCTGGATCAAGGAATTGAGCTGACACACCCCCTGCGCGCCGCGGCTTGACTGGCGGCCGGCCCCATGCGGGTTCCCGGCCGCCCCACGCCTCCCCGAGCCAACCTACGGAGGAGATCATGCCCAAAGCCCCCCCCATGTCCCGGGCCCGGCGCGTTCCGGCCGCCGCCCGGCCGGCCGCCCGGCCCCTGGCCGCCGTCCCTGTCCGCCGCGCCGTTGATACCCATCCCGCCCCGGCCGCCGAAGGCCGGGCCATCGTGCCTGGCTTCGCCCTTGCCCTTCGCGCCGTGGCCCTGGCCGCCGTGTTGCTCCTGCCCGCCGGCCCGGCCCGGGCCCAGGCCCCGGTCCAGGCCAAGGACTACCGCCCCAATGCCGCCCTGGGCCAGGCCCTGGCGAAAAAGCCGTTTATCGAGACCAAGACCAACCCCGGCGGCAAGGGCATCCTGGACAACAGCTGCATCTACAAGGAAAGCTTTTCGCTAAGCCCCTCCGAAGTCGTGCTGGACCACTGCGACGTGGCCGGCGCCACGGCCAAATTCACGGGCCAATACGGCCCTCCGGAACAGGCCTCGGACGCCGACGGCGGCAAGAAACTCCTGGTATACCGCCTGCTCCACAACGAGAACAGCTACCTGGTCAAGATCTACATCGAATGCTCCCAGGGCAAGACCGAGCAGTTTGCCCTGGTGGAATGCAAAAACGAAAAGAACCGGGCCAAGCCGGGCCGGCCGCCCGACGAGCGGCCGTTCTGGAAGAAATTGTCGCCCTTCTGACGCAGGCGAAACCGCTGCGCCCCGCCCAGCTGTCCGTTTGTCCGGCCGTCTGCCCGGCCGTCTGCCCGGCCGCCGGCCTGGCCGACCGATTTGCTCCCTCCGGCAAATGGGGCTATACGACGAACAAACCCGACCATCGGATACAATCGCATGCGCATATTCAAGTGGCTCCTGCTCCTCCTCATCCTGGCCGTCGGCGGCCTCTACGCCGCCAAGCTGTATCTCAAGAAACCCGAGCCGCCCAAGGTCATCGCCACGGCCGAGGCCGCCACGGGCAACGTACGCAAGGTGCTCGAGGCCACCGGCATCATCAAGGCGCAGGTCGGGGCCATCGTCAAGATCGGGGCCCGGGCCACGGGCACCATCAAGGAAATGCACGTCAAGGTCGGCGATGAGGTCAAAAAGGACCAGCTCATCGCCGTCATCGACTCCCGGGAACTGCGCTCCCAGCTCGACGAGGCCGAGGCCAAGCTGGCCCGGGCCAATGCCGAACTGTCCCAGGTCGAGACCGTCTATCCCCGGCGCATCGCCGAGGCCGAGGCCGAACTGCGCCTGTCCAAGGCCAAGTACGACTACGCCGCCGCCAGCCTCAAGCGCCAGGACGAGCTGTTCAAGAAGGCGCTCGTGGCCCGCGACGTCCTGGACGCCGCCCTGCGCGATTCCCTGGTCAGCCAAAACGAGGTCCTGGCCCGCGAAGCCTCCCTGGTGCGGGTGCGCACCGAATTCGAGAAGGAAGCCATCAAGGCCCAAAAGGCCAAGGAAGAGGCCCAAGCCGTCATCGACACGGTCAACACCAAGATTTCCTATACCCGCATCGTCAGCCCCATCGACGGCGTGGTGGCCTTTGTCACCTCCCAGGAAGGGGAGACCGTGGTGGCCGGCTTGCAGGTGGCCAACCTCATCACCGTGCTCGATCCCAGCCGCCTGGAAATGTGGATCTACGTCGACGAGACCGACGTGGGGCAAGTGCGCCCGGGCATGCCCGTGGAATTCCGGGTGGACGCCTACCCGGGCACGACATTCAGGGGCAGCGTGAACCAGATCTATCCCCAACCGGAAATCCGCGACAACATCGTCTACTACCAGGCCCTGGTGCGGCTCGACCCGACCGAATCGGCCAAGCTGCGGCCGGAAATGACCACCCAGTGCCAGATCGTGATCCAGGAGAAAAAGGACGTGCTGGTCATTCCCAACGCGGCGCTCAAGTGGATCGGCGACCGGCAGGTGGTCTTTGCCCTGACCCCGGACGGCGGGGTCCGCGAGGTGCGGCCCAAACTGGGCCTTGAAGGCCTAAACGAGACGGAAATCCTCGAAGGGCTGACCGCCGGCGAGAAGGTGGCCACCCAGATCGTGCTGCCCGGACTGGCCGCCCCGGTCGGCAACATTCCCAAGCCCAACCGGCCGAGCGCCAAATGATGCCGTCCCAGGCAGCCGCTCCCCCCGAGGGCCAACCGCTTATCGCGCTCACCGACGTGACCCGGTCCTACGACATGGCCGGCGTCGTGCACACCGTGCTCGCCGGCGTGACCCTCGCCATCGCCCCCGGGGAGTTCGCCGCCATCATGGGACCGTCGGGCTCGGGCAAATCCACTCTGCTGCACATCCTGGGCCTGCTCGACCGGCCGACCTCGGGCAGCTACCGCTTTTCCGGCCGCGAGACCGCGACGCTTTCCGACGACGACCTCTCGGCCCTGCGCAACCAGGCCATCGGCTTCGTCTTCCAAAGCTTCTACCTCATCCCCTACGCCACGGCCCTGGACAACGTGCTGCTCCCGGGGCTCTACAGCAATACGCCCCGGGCCGCGCTGACCCGCCGGGCCATGGACCTGCTGGGCAAGGTCGGTCTGGCCGACCAGGCCGGACACAAGCCCTCCCAGCTCTCCGGCGGCCAGCAGCAACGGGTGGCCGTGGCCCGGGCGCTCATCAACGACCCCGACCTGATCCTGGCCGACGAACCCACGGGCCAGCTCGACTCCGCCACCAGCGCCGAAATCATGGAACTGCTCGCCGTGATAAACCGCGACGCCGGCAAGACGGTCATCGTGGTCACCCACGAAGCCGCCACCGCCGCCTATGCCCGTCGCCAGATCCTGGTCCATGACGGCCGTGTGGCGCAGGGTTAGCCGCGTCCCGCGCCTTTTATGGCGTGTGCAGCGCATGGCCGTGCTGGCCCTGTGGGCGCACAAGGCCCGCAGCCTCTTTGTCGTGGCCGCCGTGGCCATGGGCATCGCGGCGCTCACCGTCATCATCGCCTCGGTGGACGGCGCGCGGCGAAAGGCCCTGGAGATCGTGGATTTTTTCGGCCCGGACGCGGTGCTGGTCCTTGGCGGCGACATCGAAAACCGCCCCGTGGGCCAGCGCACCAACACCCTGACCTGGGCCGACGCCCGGGCCATCGCCAGATCCCTCCCCGGGGCCTACGCCGTGCTGCCCATGCGCTCGGTGCGCGCCGTGACGGTCAAATACGGCAACAAGAACCACGAGACGCCGGTGGTGGTCGGGGCTTCCGAGAACTACGCCGAAACCTGGAACTGGCCCCTGGTCGAGGGGCGCGACCTGTCCGAGGACGACGTCAAGTACGGGGCCAAGGTGGCCCTTATCGGCGACGTGCCGGCCAAGGAACTCTTCGGCGAGGCCTCGCCTGTCGGGCGCACGGTGCTGGTGAAAAACCTGCCGGTGCAGATCGTCGGCCGGCTGGCCTACCGGGGCTTTACCGGCGGCGGCTCGGACGTGTCCGTGGACGACCGGCTGGTCATGCCCATCTCCACCCTGACCCAGCGCTTCAACCTGGACCGCAGCTATTTCAGGGGGCTGCGCGTGCGTTTCATCGATCCGCAGCTCATCGACGCCTACCGGGACAACCTGCGCACGCTGCTGCGCCACCAGCACAAGCTCGCCCCGAACGCCCCGGACGATTTCACCATCATCTCGGCCAGCGAGGTGCTCAAGTTCCTCACGGCCTTTACCGGCGGGCTGGTGGCCTTTCTCGGGCTCACGGCCGGGGTGGCCATCCTGGTCGGCGGCTTTGTCCTGGCCAACCTCATGTTCCTGGGCGTGAGCGAACGGCGGGTGGAGATTGGGCTGCGCAAGGCCGTGGGGGCGACCGGCATGGCCATCATGATCCAGTTTCTGTCCGAGGCCGTGTACCTGACCCTGGCCGGGGCGCTTCTTGGCGTCGGGCTCGGCGTGGGGCTCGGCGAATCCCTGTCCCGGCTCGGCATGCTGGAACTGCGCCTGTCGCCCAAGATCTTCGTCCTGTCCCTGGCCGCCGCCTTGGCCATCGCCCTGCTCTTCGGGCTGCGCCCGGCCCGCAAGGCCGCCTCCCTGGACCCCATCGAGGCCCTGCGCGGCGGCGGCGATTAGGCAGGACTTGTCGTCCCCTTCGCAATCCACAAGCAGGCCGCGACGCGGCAAGGTTTTCCACATTCAGTGGAAAACCTTGCCGCCCTCCCAGCGGACAAGACGGTCCAAGTCGCAGCATAACTGACTTTTCAAAACAGCGCATCCTTTTTTCCCACAGGCACGGCATCTGCATCCAGACGGGCAGTTCTCCAATCCCAAGCCCCCTGGATGCCCATGCGTACCGCCCCCGCCCGCCGCAGCCTGTCTGCGCTCGTCGTCCTGACTGCCGCCCTGTGCATCGCTCTCGCCGCCCGGACCGCCATGGCCGCGACCTATGCCGACCCCATCGCCGCCTGGGACAAGGCCGGCCTGCGCTCGACCCCGCCCACCCCGGTCCAGACCGTGTCGGTGCGCGACTACGGGGCCGTGGGCGACGGCGTCCACGACGACACCACCGCCTTCCAGAATGCCATGACCGCCCTGGCCAGCCCCGGCGTTCTGTCCATTCCCGAAGGCAGCTACCGCATCACCGCCTCCCTGGAGATGGCCAGCGGCAAGGTGCTGCGCGGCGAAGGCAGCAGCAAGTCCAAGCTCATCTTCAACTTAAACGGCTCCTCCGACCCCTGCGTCGATTTCACCACCTACAATTCCAGAAGCTGGTCCAACCTGTCCCAGAACGCCGCAGCCGGCGCCGCCGCCATCACCGTGGCCAACGCCACCAGCTTCAAGGTCGGCGACATGGTGGAGATCGAGCAACAAAACGACGCGGCCAAGATGTACACCGACCCGGAATGGAACCAGGACTGGGCCCAGAGCGTGGTGGGGCAGTTCGCCAAGGTCACGGCCAAATCCGGCTCCACGTTGACGCTCGACCGGCCGCTGCGCATCGACTTCGCCACCGCCCTGACCGCCCGGGCGCGGGTCTATGTCCTGGGCCACGACGTGGGCGTCGAGGACTTGAACCTGACCCGCGAGGACAGCGGCGGCTCAAGCGGCGGCGACATCATCCATTTCAAGTACGCGCTCAATTGCTGGGTGCGCCGGGTGGAAAGCACCTGGACCGTGGGCTCCCACGTCTACGCCGAATCCTCGGCCTCCATCGAGGTCTCCGATTCCACCTTCAAGTTCTCCCATGATTACGGCGGCGGCGGCCGGGGCTATGGCGTGAGCCTGGGGCGGCACGTTTCGGACTGCCTCATCCAGAACAACGTCTTTGATACCCTGCGCCACGCCATGATCGTGAGCCAGGGGGCCAACGGCAACGTCTTCGCCTACAACTACTCGAAGACCACGGTCTGCGAATCCACCGACTGGACCCCCTGCGACATCTCGGTGCACGGCCACTACCCCTTCCGCAATCTGTTCGAAGGCAACATCGTCCAGGAAATCGACATCACCGACTACTGGGGGCCGGCCGGGCCGGGCAACGTGCTTTTGCGCAACATCGTGGAACGGGAAGGCATTGAGATCATGGACGCCTCCCACGGCCAGGTGGTCCTTGGCAACGTGATCCTGGCCGGCGGCCCGCTCACCGTGGCTTCGGGCATCACCGGCACCGTGCTAGACGGCAATGCCTTCCTGCCCGCCCCGGCCGCCGACGCAGGCAGCTGCCCCGTGACCGACGTCCCGGCCAGCCTCTACCTGGCCGACGCGCCGGCGTTTTATTGCAGCTGCTCCTGGCCGATGCTGGCCGACGGCCAGTTGGTCAATCCGGCCGGGAAACGCGCCCTGGGCATCGACGAGACGCCCGCGCCGACGCCGCCGCCCGGTCCCACGCCCGCCGGGATCGCGGGCACCATCGGCGCGGTCACCTGCCTGCTGTTGCCCTGACGGCCGCCGCCTAGCCTGCCAGACCGGCTCAACTACGCCGCCCGATAGCTGTTCCTCGACCGGCAAATCCTCCATCGCCCGAGTCCGGCCGGCCCGGATAGGCCGCCAAAAAACGGGGCCGGACACGACGTGTCCGGCCCCGACGGCTTTTCCCGGTAGGCCAGGCCGAAGCCCGGGCTAGAAGCGTTCGAAATCGTCGTCCTTGTCGTCGAGGCTGATGCCCACGCCGCTCCCGGCGGGTTTGGACGGCATGTTCGGCCGCCGGGCCGGCGGCATCCGGCGCGTCGCCCCGGGCAGGGCCTTGACCGGACGCTGGCCCGGACGCCTGCCCATGGTTCCGTCCACCCGGAAAAAGGCCATGGTGGACTGGAGCTGTTCGGCCTGGCTGGACAGTTCTTCCGAGGTGGAGGCCATTTCCTCGGAGGCCGAGGCGTTTTGCTGCACCACCTGATCGAGTTGCTGGATGGCCCGGTTGATCTGGTCGGCCCCGGAATTCTGTTCCTGGCTGGCGGCGGCGATCTCCTGGACCAGGTCGGCGGTGCGCTGGATGTCGGGCACCATCTTGGTCAGCATGGAGCCGGCCTGCTCGGCCACCCGGACGCTGGAGGCCGACAGTTCGGAAATCTCGGCGGCGGCGGCGCCGCTGCGTTCGGCCAGCTTGCGCACCTCGGCGGCGACTACGGCGAAGCCCTTGCCGTGTTCCCCGGCCCGGGCGGCCTCGATGGCGGCGTTTAAGGCGAGCAGGTTGGTCTGCCGGGCGATTTCCTCGATGATGGAAATCTTCTCGGCGATGTTTTTCATGGCCGCCACGGCCGAGATCACGGCCTCACCGCCCTCGCGGGCGTCCTGGGCGGCCTTGACGGCGATGGACTGGGTCTGCTGGGCGTTTTCGGCGTTCTGCTTGATGTTGGAGCTCATCTCCTCCATGGACGAGGAGATCTCCTCGACGCTGGCGGCCTGCTCCGTGGCCCCCTGGGACATGCTCTGGGCCGAGGCGGACAGCTCCTCGGAGCCCGAGGCCACGTTCTCCGAGGCCGACTGCACCTCGGCCACCACTTCCCGCAGCTTGCCCACCATCTCGTTGAGCGAGGCGGCCAGCACGCCCATCTCATCCTTCTGGTCGATGTCCAGCAGGCGGGTGAAATCGCCCTCGGCCATGGCCTTGGCGAAGGTCACGCCCTTGATGACCGGGCCGGTGATGGCCTTGGTCAACAGGACCGCGATGACGATGCCCAGGAGCAGGGCCACTGCCAGCCCGACGAGCATGACCGAGGAAGCCGTGGACAGGCTGGACACGGCGGCTTCGGCAATTTTCTGGGTGGCATCCGTGGCGGCCTTGGCCGTTTCCTGGGCCGCCGTCTGCACGGCGTCGCCGGTTTCCAGGCGCTTGACGGCGAGCTCCTGAAGGGCCTTGAAGTTGTCCAGGTACTCCGACAGGGACTGGCGGTATTTCTGGGCGGCGTCCTTGATGGCGGCCAACTGGCGCAGGTTGGCTTCCTCCCGGCTTTTGGACCGGAGGGTGTCAACGAGCTGATCCACCGCAGTGAATCCCTTGATGGCTTCCTCGATGGCATGCGGATCGCGGTAGAGCTGGCCCCGGTAGTTGCCGATGCGGATGGCGGTCAGGGCCTGGATGAGATCGCCGGCCTCGTTGATCTTGCCGACCCGCGCCTGCAAGGCGTCTGCGCCCACGTTCCTGCCGATTTCCTCACGGATCTGTTTCTGCTGGCTGGCGAGGTATTCCGCGCCGTTCTTGACGATCTCAGCGGCCGACAGGTCCAGGGTCTTGCGGATGCCGGCAAGGGTTTCCATCCGGGCCGCCGTATCGCCCACAAGCTTTTCGTATTCCGCCGTCTTGGCCTGAGCCTTGACCGAGTCCTCGCGCAGCTGCACCAAAAGCGGGTACTTGTCCGCATGGGCCTTGGCCTCGACCAGGAAACGTTTGACCTCGGCCAGATTGCGCAGGCCGGCTTCGAGCTGCTTTTTGTCCTCGGAGTAGCTGTAGCCGCGCATCTCAAGCATGGTGTCCGCAGCGGTCCGCTCGACATTGCCGGCAATGGCGAGTTCCGGCATGTACTCCTTGGCCAGGCGCGTGGACTGGATTTCCACTCCATGCATATTGATCACGGCCATGCCGCCGAGCACACAGGCGATTGCAATCAACAGGCCGAATCCGATGCTGATTTTGACGCCTAGCTTCATATTTTTCACTGTCGGCCTCCCCTGGCGTCATGGTATCCCGCGCAATCGACTCCGGACAAAACGCGGGAGACTCTCGCGGACGCACTCCGATCGTGGATATTTGGCTTATTTCCAAACGAGTTGCAATGCCCAAGGGATCGTTTTTCCCGGCAGCCATGGACCCTCGTCGGCTTTTCCCGTAGCAATCCGGCCATGAAGGATGGATGGGCATGACGCTTCTTTACGACCTCAGGCTGGCCCTGCGGCTGGCCCGGCGGGAATTGCGCGCCGGACTGCGCGGATTCGGCGTGTTTTTGGCCTGCATGGCCCTGGGCGTGGCCGCCGTGGCCGGAGTGCGCAGCTTGTCTGCCGCCTACGCCGCCGGCGTGGCCGAGGACGCGGCGGCGCTTTTAGGCGGCGACATCGAGGCCAGCCTGGCCCTGCGCCCCCTGCCCCCGGAAACGCTGGCCGCCCTGACCCGCCTGGGGAAAACCTCCCATCTGGTCACTATGCAGGTCATGGCGCGCCGCCGGGACGCGCCCGGCAAACGGGCCCTGGCCTCCCTGCGGGCCGCCGACGCCGCCTATCCGCTGTACGGCAGCGTGACCCTGTCGCCACCCATGCCCCTGGATCAAGCCCTGGCCGTGCGCGACG
>JBKICS010000470.1:0-5072 GCA_046567015.1 Acidobacteriota bacterium
CCCGATTGGCCCTGTCCGTTATCACCTACACCTACGACGACCACGAACTGGCCGCCGGTCTGCTCGCCTCCATGGCCGACTGGGACGTCGCTCCACGTGAAATCATCGTGGTGGACGACGGTTCGAAAATTCCCTTTGTCCCGCCGCCTGGCACGATTCCTACACGCCTGATCCGCCTTGCGGCCAACCAGGGACCGGCCCTGGCCAAGGTCGCGGGACTTGGGGCCGGGGAACAGCGCTTCCTGCTTTCGCTCGACGCCGATATCCGGCTGCCGCCGGACTGGATCAGCCGCTGTCTGCGCCAGGCGGCCAGTCCCGAGGTCGGCATCGTGGCCACGCCGATCCTGACCGATGTCGGCAAAAGCCTGCTCGCCGCCTACCAGCAGTTGCGCTACAGCCACTGGACCGGCTTTTCCGGCGACGCCAACGTCGCGCCGGCCGGGCTGTGGCTCCTGCGTCGGGAGGTCTGGCAGCGGTTCGGCTTTCACGACTACACCGAGCGCCTGCACGAGGACGTGCACTTCAGCCGGACCCTGCGTGCGGCCGGACTGGCCCTGCGCATCCTGCCCGAACCCGCCGCCCGGCAGATCAGACGGCTGTCGCGCCGCACCATGGTCCAACGCGGCTGGACCTGGCAGGGACGCCAATTCCTGGTCGCGGCCCGGCAAAATCCCATCGATCCGGTCAACGCCTTTCTGTACGCCATGAAGCGTCGCATGGCCGGACACCGCGCCGTCAACCCCGCCTTCCTCTATTACGACTGCCTGTATTGCGCCTTCGCCCTGACGAGCCTCCTGCGCGAAGCCGGCTGCCTGGAGGCAGCCGGCCGCCTGCCCGCCGTCCTGGCCGACGATCTGCCGCATCCCCGGGCGGCAGCCCGGCTGCGCGCCGATCTCGCCGCCCTGGGGCTTGGCGGCAACGCCGGGCAGCCACTGCCGCAAGCGTTGTCCCCGGCAACGGCTGGCGCGGCCGCGCTTCCCCTGGTCGATGCCGTGCGCCAAGGGGTGCGCTCCATCCTGCCCGGCGACGCCGCCACCGCGCTGGAGCTGGCCCTGCCGCATCTGGAAGAGGAAGACCGGAGCGAGGATTGGGATTTCTCGTTTTATGACGCGGCGGCTGGACGGGAATGAGGCGATAGGCGGCAGGCGGAAGAGAATCGGGGCGTTGCCCCGAACCCCACCGGGGGGATGATCCCCCCGGACCCCTGCACTGGGGCGGGAAGCGGGTGGCGGCGGGGCGGTCGGCAGCGGCGGGAAGCGATGGTGGTCGGAATTGGGGCCGCCGGATCCGCCGTCAAAGCCCGGCGGCCCCGGCGGCCCCAATTCCGACCACCAGGTCGCCAGCGGCCCAAGGGGCCGCATGTACCCGGACGCCGCTGTTGGTCATCCCCTTGGCGTAAAAAAACGCAGGCGCAGGGCGTTGGTGACCACGGTGAATGAGCTCAGCGCCATGGCCGTGCCGGCGATCATGGGGTTTAAGGTCGGGCCGCCGAAGAGATGCAGCGCCCCGGCGGCGACGGGGATGCCGATGGTGTTGAAGGCGAAGGCCCAGAACAGGTTCTGCTTGATGTTGCCGATGACGGCCCGGGACAGTTCCAGCGCCGCGGGCACGCCGCGCAGGTCGTTTCGCATGAGCACCACGTCGCAGGACTCCACGGCCACGTCGATGCCCGACCCCATGGCCATGCCCAGGTCGGCGGCGGCCAGGGCCGGGGCGTCGTTGATGCCGTCGCCGACCATGGCGACCTTCTGTCCCTCGGCCATAAGGCGCGCGATCTCGGAGGCTTTGCGCTCGGGCAGAACCCGGGCGATGACGGTGTCGACGCCCAAGGTCCGGGCCACGGCCCGGGCGGTGCGCTCGTCGTCGCCGGTGAGCATCACCACGCCCAGGCCTCGTTTTTGGAGCGCGGCAACGACGCCGGCGGCCTCGGGGCGCGGGGTGTCGGCCACGGCCAGGACGGCGGCGGGATGCCCGTCGAGGGCCAGGCGGACGGCGGTCTTGCCGGCGTCGGCCAGGGCGGCGTCGGCGGCGTCGAGGGCGGGATCGGCCGCGACCTGCCGCTCGGCCATGAAGGCGGCCGTGCCGATCAGGACGGCGCGGCCGTTTATGCTGGCGGCGATACCCTGGCCGGGCACGGCTTCGAAGTGTTCCGGGGCGGGCAGGGCGAGGTTTTTGGCGGCGGCGGCCCGGACGATGGCCTTGGCCAGCGGGTGCTCGGAGCGGGCTTCGGCGGCGGCGGCCAGGGCGAGCAGGGCGTCGGGGCCCTGGCCCTTGGCCGGGACGAGGTCGGTGAGCTCCGGCGTGCCGTGGGTGAGCGTGCCGGTCTTGTCGAACACGACGCTGTCGATGTCGCCGGCGGTTTGCAGGGCGGCGCCGGATTTGACCAGGATGCCCAGGCGCGCGCCCCGGCCCGTGCCGACCATGATGGAGGTGGGCACGGCCAGGCCCATGGCGCAGGGGCAGGCGATGACCATGACGGCCACGAAGATGCGAAGCGAAAAAGGCAGCCCGGCCCCGCCGATAAAAAACCAGGCCAGGGCGGAGGCGGCGGCCACGGCCATGACCGCCGGCACGAAATAAAAACTCACGGTATCGGCCAGGTTGGCGATGGGGGCCTTGGAGCCCTGGGCCTGGCGCACCAGTTCGACGATGCGGGAGAGCGTCGTGTCCTGGCCCACGCGGACGGCGCGCACGACGATGGCCCCGGTGGTGTTCTGGGTGCCGCCGGTGACCGCGTCCCCGGCCTGCTTGGACACGGGCATGGGTTCGCCGGTGAGCATGGATTCGTCCAGCCGGGTCGCGCCGTCGATGACCTCGCCGTCGGCGGGGACGCGCTCGCCGGGGCGCACCAGGAAGTGGTCGCCGGGTTCGAGCTCGTCGATGGGCACGATTTCCTCGACCCCGTCGCGCACCAGGGTGGCCGTGTCCGGGGCCAGGCGCATGAGCGCCGCAATGGCCCCGGAGGTTTTGAACTTGGCCGAGGCTTCCAGGTATTTGCCGAGGCTGATCATGGCCAACAGCACGCCGGCCGATTCGAAATAGAGGTCCATGGCCCGGCCGACCGGGTCGGAGCCGGCCAGGATCAGGCCCAGGTTGGCGACGCTGTAGAGAAGCGCCGCGCCGGTGCCGATGGCGACCAGGCTGTCCATGTTGGGGCCGCCGCGCAGCAGCGCCGGGATGCCGTCGCGGTAAAAGCGCCGGCCGATCCAGACGATGGGAAGGGTGAGCGCCAGCTGGGCCAGGGCGAAGGCGGCCGGGGAGACGTCGGGGTGAAGGAAATGGGGCAGGGGCAGGCCCAGCATGTGGCCCATGGACAGGGTAAGCAGGGCGGCGGCGAAACAAAGAGCCGGAACGAGCTGGCGGCGCATGGCGGCCAGTTCGGCCTGCGCCTGGCGCTGGCGCTCGGCCAGGCGGTCGCCGGAGGGGCTGGCCGGGGTGGTGGTGAAGCCCAGGTCGGCGATGGCTTGGCGGATTTGCCGGCGGGTCAGCACGGCCGGATCGAAGGTGAAACGGCCGGATTCCCCGGGCAGGTTGACCACCGCGCTGTGCATGCCCGGCAGCTTGCCGGTGACGCGCTCGATGCGCGAGGAGCAGGCGGCGCAGTGCATGCCGGAGATGGCCAGGTCGAGGACGGCGTTCTCGGGCGGGGGTGGCCCCAGGGTGAAGCCGAGCTCGGCCACCCGGGCGGCGATGTCGTCCAGGGGGACGATCTCCGGATTGAAATCCAGGCGCAGGGAGGCGTCGGCCAGGTTGACGGCGGCGGCCTCAACGCCTTCCATGGAGCCGAGCACCCGTTCGATGCGCGAGGAACAGGCGGCGCAGTGCATGCCCGCGACCGGGAGCGTGACTGTTTTGGCTGGGTTTTTCGTCATGAGGCATAGTAATCCCCGCTTCGGAAAGTGCAAGACCGGCCGTCGGCCATGCCTGGGGAATGCTGGCATTTGGCGGCCGGGCAGGGTATGGGAGGAAAAGCGAAACGCCAAAGGAGTCCGGGACATGCACGCAGATCCCCCGGCCCCCCTGTGGGAGGGCCAAGACCGCGAGCCGAACCGCTGGGAGCGGCTGCGCGACATTTACGAGAAGCTGCGTCTGGTTCTGGAAATGCCGGAGCTTGGCCTTGGCGGCGTCGATGATTTGCTGGAGCAGTTGGAACAGCGTCTGGACGAGGCGACACTGCTTTTCCCGGAACCGGACTGGCTCGACGCCGATCGGTCCGGGCCCGGGGGCCAGGAGCAGTACTGCGCCAACCATGTCGGGGCGCTGCTCGAGGTGCTGGCCCGGGCCGTGGAACGGCTGGCCCAGGAACGGGCCAGGGAATTGGCCCTGGGCGCTGGCGGGTCGTAGCCCATTGCCGGAAAAGAAAAAAGGGGCCATGCTTGCGCATAACCCCTTGGACTGTCTGGTCGGGATGAGAGGATTCGAACCTCCGGCTTCTGCGTCCCGAACGCAGCGCTCTACCAGGCTGAGCCACATCCCGTCGTGAGAGAAAGGCTTCTAGAGCATCCCGCGGGCTTTGGCAAGCGGAAAGTTCGGTTGTCAGAACGGGAAGAGTCATCTAATCATGGCCGAGGGGACGGGCCACCCGAATGGGGCTTCGCAAGGAAGCCGGCGGAATGCCCATGTTATGTCGCCGTCAGGAGTGCTGTGTGATCAAGGTAGTGGTCGTCGATGATTCGGCCTTCATGCGCAAGGCGCTCAGCACCATGCTGTCCAAGGATCCGGAGATCGAGGTCGTGGCAGCGGCCCGCGATGGCGAGGAAGGCCTGGAACTGATCCGCAGGCACCAGCCCGACGTGGTGACCCTGGATATCGAAATGCCCCGCATGGACGGACTCACCGCCCTGCGCCACATCATGATGGAGATGCCCCGGCCGGTGCTCATGGTCAGTTCGCTGACCTCCGAGGGCGCCGAGGCCACCCTCAAGGCCATGGAACTCGGGGCCGTGGATTTCATCCCGAAGCAACTTTCCAAGGTGTCCCTGGACATCGTCAAGATCGAGGACGACCTGCGGGCCAAGGTCAAGCTCATCGCCCGCCGGCGCATGAGCCATCTGTCCCGTTCGCCCCTGGCC
>JBKICS010000471.1:0-6517 GCA_046567015.1 Acidobacteriota bacterium
TTGCCGGTGCCGCCGCGCAGCGGAAAGCTGAAGGTGTTGTTGGGCCCCCAGGCCACATCGTCCGTGCCGTAGATGATGTTCTTCACCACCCGGCCGGCGTCCACCACGGACACGCGTTCGCCGATCCAGCGATGGGACATGGTCTCGGCCGGATGGGCCCAGACCTTGAAATTGTAGGGCAGCATGAACAGCCGGGCGATGCCCGGGCCGAACACCCGGTCGATCCATTCGCGAAAATGGGCCGGCGGCTTCGGATGGACCCCGGCGGCGGCGTCGCGGCCGGCATGGAGCAGGCCCTCGACGCACTCCCAGACCAGGTCCGGGGGCAGGCGGCGGATGTTGTTCTGGAACGGGTAGGGCACGAAGGTTCCGGCCACGCGGATCCAGGATTCGCGCTGGTGGCGAAGGACGTCCTCGCCGAGGACCTCGGCAAGCAGCCGGTCGAAGGCCGGGTAGTGGGAGAAGACCACATGGCCGCCCACGTCCCAGGTATAGCCGGCCTGGTCGGTGAAGCTGGCGGACAGGCCTCCGACATAGGGCTGGCGCTCCAGGATCAGGAAGTCGGACTCGCCGAGTTCAGCTAGCCGGTTGGCCGCGCCAAGGCCGGTGGGGCCGGCTCCGATAATCAGGTATTTGACGTGCATGCGCCTCTCCGCCGGGAATGGGCCGGCTGGCCCGGCCGGGTGGGGCTGGGGGTGGCCGGAAAAAAAACTCCCGGGGCCGGACAGGCCGGACCCGGGAGGAAACATGTTTCGCCGGGCGATTACCAGGCCGGGCGGCGGGGGGGACGCGGAGCGCGGGGCTTGGCCTCGTTGACCTTGAGGCTGCGACCCTCGAACTCGGCGCCGTCCAGGGACCGGATGGCCTCGTCGGCAGCGCCGTCGTCGTCCATCTCCACGAATCCGAAGCCGCGCGGTTTGCCAGTCTCGCGGTCGGAAATCAGTTTGACGGACTGCACGGCCCCGTAGCGGGCAAACAGGTCACGGACGCTTTCCTCGGTGGTGCGGAAGGGCAGGTTGCCAACATAGATGTTCTTGGACATGAGACACGGACTCCCCAAACGGTTGACGTCAGCGAACGCGAAGCGTGGACGGAGGAAGGGAACCTGCCGGCTACGCTCCTCCCCAGGACAATCCCATCGGCCCGAGGGCCGTGATGGCCTGACAGTTGGAGTGCATCCGTCGGTTTGGACGGCACGATGATAAGAAGCGGTCTGTGCGCACTCGTATTCCGGACTCGCTTAGAGTCGCGTCGCACAATATCCCGGGAAGAGCATCACGCACCACACGCGGTATCGTCACGGGTTTGAGCGAACATGAAAAACGATAGCGAACCGGTCAATAGCTGGCAAGAAAAAATTGTTCCTTATTCAGGTTAGGGCTTGTATTTTTTGTCCTTTATGCTCGTCAAACACAACGCCGCAACCAGCCTGGCCGGCCAGGAACGGGGTGCTTTCGCCGGCAAAAAAGGGTAAACCCGGGCAGGCCCCGAAGGGTTGGCCAAGTTGTGTGCGTGAAGGGGCAGGGGCCGGTATGGCGGGAAAGCTGGAAGTCGAGCGGTTTGCGGTGGCGGCGTCGCTGCGGGAAAGCTACAAGATGGGCATTGGCGGCACCACCCGGGAAAACGATCGGGTGCTCTACTATTTTGCCGAGAAAACGCCCGAAACCGGCATCCTCGTCCAGGCCTTAAACGGCAACAGCGTGCCGAGCGGCGAGGCGACTGCCGTGTCCGAGGAGGAATTTCTCCAGAAGTTCAAGCCCGAGCCGCTCATGTACTACCATCTGGTCAAGCCGCGCATGGAGGCTTTGCAGGCGGAGCTGGAGCGGGGCGAGAAGCATCTGGAAGCCGGGATGCTGGAGGGGGCCGAGAAGTCCTTTCAAAAGGCCCTGGCCTACGACACGGAGAATCTGCGAGCCATTTTCGGCCTGGGCAACACCTATCTGACCGGCGGCAAGCTCGACGACGCCCGGGAGATCTTCGACAAGATCATGGGCATCGAGCTGGCGTTCGGGCCGGAAAACAAGTTTCTGTTCAACGAGTTCGGCATCCGCATGCGCAAGGCCGGCCTGCTCTCCCTGGCCAGGTCGTATTACGAAAAGGCGCTGGCGGTCAGCGAAAACGACGAGAACCTGCTTTTTAACCTTGGCCGGGTGCTCTACGAGCTGGAAGACTACGCCGCCGCCGTGGATGCGGCCGAGCGCTGCCTGGCCATCAATCCCGGTTTTCTCATCGCGGCCAAGCTGTCCAAGGCCGCCCGGAAGGCGGCGTCCGCCGCCGCAAACTGAGGCCCGGCCGGGCGGCGCAGCCTCCACGAACCAGCCGCCGCGCACGCCGGCCCCAGGCGAGAGGCCACAAGGCGGGCACGCTGCTTGGCCGCCAACGCCGCCACGCTCCCGCTCAAGGCCCACTTCCACGCGTCGCCAACAGTTGCTTCCCGGCTTGCCAACCAGCCCCAAGAACCCCTTAAAAACTTCTTCAATTGCAGGGGTCCGGGGGGATCATCCCCCCGGCCGCCGGAGGCCTTCTTCCGTCTTCTCTCCCCGCTAAAATAAACAATCCGCCAACGTCGGCGCATCCACGCCGAGCAGGTATTCGCCGAGCGCCAGGCCGGCCAGGCGCTCGGTCAGGGCGTCGCGGTCGTGGCGGCAGCCGATGAGCGCCGCTTCCAGTTCGGCCACGTCGCGCCGGCCGAAATAGTCTCCCAAAAGCCGCGCCGCCCGGATGACGCCGCCGGAGACGTCGAGGTGGGCCTCGACGAGCCCGCCCGGCGTGCGGCTGGTCCGGCACAGGGCGTAAGCCGGGGAGGCCCCGAAGTTCCAGGCGTCGCTGCGGTAGCGGGATTCGGCCAGCCCGGCCGCGCCGGCGGCCTCGTCGGCGGTCAGGGTCAGGTCGCTTCGGCTCGCTCCCGGGCAGACATGGGCCATGACGTGGTCCATGAACGCGGTGACGGACATGGGCCCGGGCAGGTGGGAGGCGATGTTGGTGACGCGCCTGGCCACGCTTTTGACCGCCTTGTCGCGGTATTTCTCGGGATCGACCCGCAGCGCCCCGGACAGATCGGCGACGGCGGCGGAAAAGAGCAGGGTGCCGTGGTGCAGTACCCGGTCGCGCCAGATGTGCTGGGCGTTGCCGGAGAATTTTTTGCCGTCGATGACCAGGTCGTTTCGGCCCTCGAAGGCGCACGGCACGCCGAGCGAGGCGATGGCCGCCAGGATGGGGGCGGTGAAGCGCCTGAAATCCAGGCCCCCGCCGCCGGCACCGAGGCTTATGAAGGTGAAATTGACGTTGCCGAGGTCGTGGAAGACCGCACCGCCGCCGCTTAAACGTCGCACCACCGGGATGCTCCGGGCGCGGACGAAGGCTTCGTCGATCTGGGCCAGGGTGTTCTGGTTGCGCCCGACGATGACGGCCGGGGCGTTTCGCCAGAGCATGAAGACGTCGCACTCGGCGTGGCGCAGCAGCCACTCCTCGGTGGCCAGGTTTTCGGCCGGATCGGTGGTGTCGAGCATGATGGCGCGCACGGGAAGAGCCTTGCGCCCCGGTCAGGAGCCGGAGCCGAGTTCGCCGGAGCGCTTGATCGCCCGCAGCAGCTTCAGCCCGAGCAGGACGGCCCCGAAGCAGCCCAGCGCCCCGAACAGGGAGATGTCGAAGAAAAGCGGCGGCACCCGGCTGGCCAGCACCTGGCAGGAACCGAGAAACAGCGCCGCCGTGACAATGCCGTAGACCAGCCGGTTGACGATGGCGTCCAGGCCCCGGTGGGCGAGATGGACGTCCAGGCGTCCTTCCCGGGCCCGGCGCAGGATTTCGGCCGCGTCCCGGGGGAAGCTTTCCAGCAGGGCGTTCCAGTCGCGCCAGTTGCGGCGCGCCCGGGTGAAAAGGGCTCCTGGCGAGAACCGGCGGGCGACGATCTTGGTCGCGTAGGGCGCGATGGCCTCGAGCAGGGAAAAGCCCGGAGTCAGCGAACGCGACGCGCCTTCGAGGATGACGAAAACCTTGATCAGATGAGCCACGGCGGGCGGCAGCAGGATGCCGTGGCGGCGCACCAGGGCGGCCACGTCGGACAGCGCGCCGCTCAAGTCGAAGGCCCCCACGGGCTGGTTGGCGTAATCGGCCACGAAATCCTCGACATCGGCCCGAAGCGCCGGGCGATCCAGGCCGGCCGGCAGGCGGCCCAGGCGCATGACCTGTTCGGTCAGGCCCTCGGCGTCGCCTTCGACCACGGCGAGCAGGGCGTCTTCCATGGCCCGGCGGGTGCGCTCGTCGAGGCGGCCCACCATGCCGCAGTCCAGGATGCCCAGGCGGTCGCCGGGCAGGAGGCGCAGGTTGCCGGGATGGGGATCGGCGTGGAAGAAGTTGTCGCGAAAGATCATCTCCAGAAACACGTCGGCGGCCAGACGGGCCAGGGACTCGCGCCGCCGGGCATCCTCCGGGGCGTCGGCCGTGGCCAGGGCGGCCAGGGGCTGGCCGTCGAGTTCCTCCATGGTCAGCACCCGCCGGGAACTGTGCTCGGGATAGGCGCGGGGAAAGACGACGCGGGGTTCGTGGGCGAAATTGGCGGCGAAATGGCGCAGGTTGCGTTCCTCGCGCACGAAATCGAGCTCGCGAAGAATGGTGCGGCGCATCTCCGCGGCCACGGCCAAGGGCTGGTACAGGCGCAACTCCACCACGCCGCGCTCGGCCAGTTCGGCCAGGCCCATGAGGATGTCGAGGTCGGCGCGCACCGTCTCTTCGATGCCGGCATGCTGCACCTTGACCACCACGGCCGTGCCGTCGGGAAGCTCGGCCCGGTGCACCTGGCCGATGGAGGCCGAGGCCAGCGGCAGGGGATCGAAGGCGGCGAACAGCGTTTCCGGGGGCGCGCCGAGTTCGGCGGCGATGGTGGCGGCCACGACCTCCGGGGCGTCCGGCGCGGTGTCGGCCCGAAGCCGGCCCAGCTCCGCCGCCACTTCGGGGCCGACGAGATCGGAGCGGGTGCTTAAGATCTGGCCGAGCTTGATGCCCGTGGCGCCGAGTTCGGTCAGCGCCAAGCGCAACCGTTCCTCCCGGCGCATGGCGGTGAGGCTGCCCCCGGCCGGGCCGACCAGGACGTCTTTTAAAAAGGCGGGATCGGAGGCGGCCAGGAACTCGGCCAGGCCGTAGCGGGCCAAAACGCCGGCGATCTCGCGAAATCGCCGGGCGTTTCGGGCAAAATGGGGGATCGAGGCCAGGGAGAACACAGGGCGTTCCCGGCTACTCCACGGGGCACAGCGGCGCTTCGCGCCGCCAGCGGTAAGCCTCGACTGTGTTGTTCATGAGCGTGGCGATGGTCATGGGGCCCACGCCGCCGGGCACCGGGGTGATGGCCGAGACGAGGTCGAGGACGTTTTCATAGTCCACGTCGCCGCACAGCTTGCCGTCGGGCAGGCGGTTCATGCCCACGTCCACGATGACCGCGCCGGGCTTGACCATGTCCCGGGTAATCAGCCGGGGCTTGCCGATGGCCGGCACGATGAAATCGGCCTCGCGGCACACGGCGGCCAGATCCGGGGTGCGGGAATGGCAGATGGTCACCGTGGCGTTGCCAAAGGGCGAGGCGGCGGCCAGGAGCATGGCCATGGGCTTGCCCACGATATTGCTGCGACCGACCACCACGGCCCGTTTGCCGGCCGGGGACAGACCGTAATACTCCAGCAGCTTGATGACGCCGTAGGGCGTGCAGGGCTTGAGGCAGGGCAGGCCGATGGACAGGCGGCCGACGTTTTCCGGGTGGAAGGCGTCCACGTCCTTTTTGGGATCGACCAGGGCCAGACAGCGGCTGGCGTCCAGGCCCCGGGGCAGGGGAAGCTGGAGCAGGATGCCGTCGATGTCGTCGCTGTGGGAAAGCTCGGTCAAAAGCTTTTCCAGGGCGCACTGGGTGATGCCGCCGTCAAGACGCCAGACGCGGGAGACGATGCCGACTTCCTCGCAGGCCTTTTCCTTGTAGCGGACATACACCTGGGAAGCGGGATCCTCGCCGACGAGGATGACGGCCAGATGCGGGGCGCGGCCGTGCTGGCGGACCAAGGCGTCCACGTCGTTTTTCACGCGCTGGCGCAAATCGGCCGCGACTTTTTTGCCGTCAATCAGCAGCATAGCGGTATCTCCTTGGAAAAAGAAAGCGGACAACGACGCGGCGCGGCCACGGCCGGCGGCGTCCCGGCGTCCGTCTTACCCGGTGGGGAGCGAGAAGAAAAGGCGAAAGAGGCTCCGGCGGCCGGAGCTTCCTGCCCCTGCCTGACAAAGAATTCATGCACCATAGCGACACGCCGGCGGTTGCGCCGCATGCCGCGCGTCATGCTCCGCAATGACGGCGTTTTCCCGGGCGCATCGCGAAACAGGGCCGTTCTCTAATTCCGATTTTCCAGACATCCCGCTCGCCTGCACGGCTGGACATCCTCCCGCCGGGCTCCTACTGTGCTCCAGTCGAGGCAAGAAGTGCCTCCAAAGGAGTCGTACGTGGACAGAAGAACGTTTATACGGACGGCCGGAACGCTGTGCG
>JBKICS010000472.1:0-4342 GCA_046567015.1 Acidobacteriota bacterium
CCGCCGGAGGCTCTCTTCCCTCTCGCCGTCTGGGCCGGCCGGATTTTTCTCGCTGCCGGCCCCTACCGCCTGCCCATAAAATGTATTATGGGGTCATCCCACCCATCGAACAAAGGACCTTCAATGATCGGCATATCCAAGCTTTACTGCGGCGGGGTGGAGGCTTCCGACGCCCTGCGCTACGGTCGCCATTCCGGCAAGCTTCCGTCGCATCTCCTGCAATTCTCCAAGGATAAAAAGCCTGTCGTGGTCTGGAACATGACCCGGCGGTGCAACCTCAAGTGCGTGCACTGCTACGCCAACGCCGTGGACCCGGAAGGCAAGGACGACATCGGCACGGTCGAGGCCAAGGCCATGATCGACGATCTGGCCGCTTACGGCGCGCCGGTGATGCTTTTTTCCGGCGGCGAGCCGCTCGTGCGCAAGGACCTGACCGAGCTGGCTTCTCACGCCGTGTCGCGCGGCATGCGGGCGGTCATCTCCACCAACGGCACGCTCATCACCCGCGACAAGGCCCGGGAGCTCAAGTCCGTGGGCCTGTCCTACGTGGGCATCTCCCTGGACGGCGGCGAAGACGTGCACGACAAGTTCCGCGGCGTGCCCGGGTCGTTTCAAAAGGCCCTGGAAGGCATCGAGAACTGCCAGAACGAGGGCCTCAAGGTGGGCTTGCGCTTCACGATAAACAAGCGCAACGTCGCCGAGGTGCCGCTGCTCTTCGATTTGCTTCGCGAACGCGAAGTGCCGCGCATCTGCTTTTATCATCTGGTCTATTCCGGCCGCGGTTCGGAGCTCATCAATGAGGATCTGGATCACGCCGGCACCCGCGCCGTTGTCGATCTTATCATGGACCGCACCCGGGCGCTGCACGACGCCGGCCTGCCCAAGGAAGTCCTGACGGTCGACAACCATGCCGACGGTCCCTACGTCTACAACCGCCTGCTGCGCGAGGATCCGACCCGGGCCGCCGATGTGCTGGAACTTTTGTCCTTTAACGAGGGCAACAATTCCGGCCGGGGCATCGGCTGCATCTCCTGGGACGGCAAGGTCCATCCCGACCAGTTCTGGCGGCACCACGTGTTCGGAAACGTCCGCGAACGGCCGTTTTCCGAGATCTGGGACGATCCCAATATCGAACTGCTGGCCAAGCTCAAGGACAAGAAGAGCCACGTGAAGGGACGTTGCGCCACCTGTCGCTACCTGTCCATCTGCGGCGGCAACTTCCGGGCCCGGGCCGAGGCGGTCTACGACGACGTCTGGGCGCCCGATCCGGCCTGCTACCTCACCGACGACGAGATTCGGCCCGAGGAGTAGGCGGCTTAAGCAACAGCACCTGAAGGCCGGGAGATGCGTCTTTCGGCCTTTTTCATTGGCGCGGCCGATCGCGTCGGGAGAGGCTTATGGGGAGGCGAGGGTGCCTGGCGGGGCTGGTGCTTTTGGCGACGGCCGCTGTCTGGGCGTATTTGCATTTTTCCGTCCCGGATCAGGCTGCCCGTCTGGCCTGGCTCGACCACCACGCCTTTCGCAACGATCCCGCCGCCCGGTTTGACCCTGTTCTCGGCTTCCGGCTCAAGGAAAGCGTGTCCATGTTCGGCTTTCGCCACAATGCCGCCGGACTTGTGGGCGAGGAGCTGGGGGCCAGGGAGCCGGGCGTCGTGCGGGTGGCCTGCCTGGGCGGTTCCACCACCCTGGGCGCCGGAGTGCAGAGCGACCGGTACTCCTACCCGGCCCTGCTCCAGGCCATGTTTGATCGCACGACCAAGGGCCGGCGGCGGGTTGAAGTCCTCAACGCCGGGGTGTTCGGCTACCATTCGTTGCACACGCCCCTTCGCGTGGCCGAACTGGGGGCTCTGGGCCCGGCGGTCTATGTGATCACGGACGGCCTAAACGACCTCGATGCCGTGCGTTCCGTACCCTTGGCCACCCTGGAGCGGGCGCGCCTGGGGGATCTTGCCGGCTGGCGGCGCGACCTGGGCCGTCTGCTCGAAGGCGGGGGCGCGTTTGCCGCATCGCGGCTGGCCGGGATGCATGATCTGGAAGCCAAATGGCGGCTGGTGGGCTACCGGGACAATCTGGCCCAGGCCGTGGCTCTGGCCGGGAAGCAGGGCGCTGCGACGCTTCTGGTATCCGATCCCCTGCGCCTGGAAGCGCCTGACGCCGGCACGGCCGGTCCCAATGCCGAACAAGCCCGGTTGCTGGCGTTTGGCAAAACGGTGCTGCCGGCGGCCAATGCATCCCTGGCCGGGCTGCCGGGAGTGTCGCTGCTCAATGTCCAGCCGGTGTTCGACGCGGCCTTGGCCGATGCCCACGCTATCCGCCGGGTCTGGTCGGACAGTCTGCATCTGACCCGTTATGGCTATTTTCTGCTGGCCCGGCAGGTCTACCACGCCCTGGCGACGCAGGAGCCGGTGGCCGCGGTGCTGGGCGGGGCGCGCCCGCTTGACGCCGCGGAACTGGACGCGGCGTTTCCTGAGTGCCTGACCTGGCGTCCGGCCGACGGCTCGGGCCGACCGGCCGACGCCGAGGACGCGGCCACGTTCGTATCCCTGGTCAATATAAAGGCTGGCCCCACGGACGAGCAGGGCTGGGGCAGCTTCACCGTGGCCGAGGCCGCCGCTCCCGGGGAAGTCGCGCTGCAGGTTCCGCCGTCCGCGACCTCCCTGCGCTTCTATCCACGCATCGAGGGACCTGGGGACGTCGTGGCCGTGGAGTCCGTGGCCCCGAACGGCGAGCGCACGGAACTCGTTGCCCTGCGCAAGGGCATTGCCGACGGCCTCTGGTCGCCGGAGGGAGAATGGCGTCGGGTGGCCATGCCCCAAGGGGCGGACCGACGGATCGTAGTGCGCCTTCAGGGCGAAAACGCCCAACTGTTCCACCAGGGAGCGGCGGTGTTGTTCGCCGACCACTGACGCGCCGGGCAGCAGTCGGCTTCAGGCCACCGCGCGCAACGCAGGCCGGGGTGTCGTGAACAGTCGCGTTTCCGTGAAGTCGTTGGCGTGCTTTCGCGTGCGCCCGCCCTGGGCAGGCGAAAGGCTAATGGCGGGGGGCGTCGGCGGTGGCCTCGATACGGGCCAGGGCCACTTCAGCCCGGCGGCGCATGCGGAAAAGGGCGCGCAGGCAGGTCAGGTCGTTTTCGGCCACGATGGCGGTGAGCGCTTCCACGGCCACGGCCAGCCGGGCCTCGGCGGTCATCGCCTCGACCGGGGCCATAATCTCCATATCCTTATCCTTGCTCTGATCCGAAACAGCAGACATCGCGCTCATGAAACATCCCCTCTGCCCGATGCGGGCGTTATTTTTCCCGGCGGCTTCTTACGCCCCGGACGCGCCGCTGTAAAGCGCCATGAGCGGTTGACCGTGCCCCGGGAATAGGAATAGTATCAAAAGTAAGTCTAGGCCGCCCGTTAGTGCGTGGCGGTTACGAAGGGGGATACCCGTGGCCTGGTTGCCCGTGGACGCCCTGGAATCCGGCATGACGCTGGCTGCCGACCTCATGGGGCCGGACGGCAAGTTGCTTTTGCCCAAGGGCGTCGTCCTTTCCGAGAGCCATATCGAGAGTCTGCGGCGACGCGACGTGACCCGGGCCGACGTGGGGGGCGACGTGGCGGACGAACAGTCCGACGCCGCCAGCCTCGATCCGGCCCTGGTGGAAGCCAGCGCCCGGTTCGTCTCCCGGCGCTTCGCGGTCAACGACGGCGATCATCCGGCCGTGGCCGCCCTGTATGAGGCCGCCGTGCTGCATCAGGCCCGGGCTCTGGCCGCCGGCGGTTCCCTGCCGCCCCCATTTATTCCCAATCCCCGGGCCGAGTCCATGAGCGACCTGTTTTTCCGCGAGGAAGGCAGCGTCAAGGATCTGGTGGCCAGCGAAGTCAAACTGGCCTCGTTTCCCGACATCTATTTCAAGATCCGCCAGGTGCTCGATTCGCCGGTCAGCTCGCCCTCCCAGGTGGCCGAGGTCATCATCAAGGACACGAGCCTCTCGGCCAAGCTCCTAAAGCTCGTCAACAGCCCCTTCTACGGCCTGCCCCAGCGCATCGACTCCATTTCCCGGGCCGTCATGGTCATCGGCGGCCAGGAGATTTCCACCCTGGTCCTGGGCATTTCGGCCATGAACGCCTTCAAGGACATCCCCCCGGAACTGATCAACATGCGCACGTTCTGGGAGCATTCCGTGGCCGTTGGCGCCTATGCCCGCCTGCTCGGGGCGGCGGCCGGCCAGGGCGGGGCCGAGCGGCTGTTCGTGGCCGGCATCCTCCACGACATCGGCCGGCTGGTGCTGTATAAGAAAATGCCCCACGCGGCGGCCGAGGCCATCTATTACGCCCAGTCCAACGGGATTCCCCTG
>JBKICS010000473.1:0-3633 GCA_046567015.1 Acidobacteriota bacterium
TGCGTAAACCCCGTCTTCGCCGCACGTGAGTGCAGCACGGGCCATTAGCTCAATTGGTAGAGCAGCGGACTCTTAATCCGTTGGTTCAAGGTTCGAGTCCTTGATGGCCCACCAGCAATTTCAAGGGGTTAGTCGAAAGACTAACCCCTTTTTCTTTTCGCCCCGCCTTTTATTGCCAGCCCATCGCCACTTTTTAGGGAAGGAACGGCACTCCTCCCCTTGCTAGGCGGTCGGAAGACCAGGGGCCTGCCTGCCCTGGCCGGCGGCTCAAACATCGCGAAGAGGTTGCCAGCCGTCCGCGCGCCATCTACACCGCACCTACGAGGATCAAAACGAGCCCGGCGCTCGTCCAGACGGTTGCCGCGCCCGACAGGCGACGGGAATCGGCCACGGGGGAAGTGTGCACAGCCAGTCCAATACACCCGCAGCGAAAGTGGATGTTGCCGTCAATGCCTTGGGGCGTCCGCTGCAAACGCTGCTCACCGTCGCATCTCTTGCCAGGTTCAGTGCCGCATCCATAGACAAGATCTATGTCATTATTGACGCGGACACGCCCAAATCGCATTTGCCGACCTTCGAGCTGTTACGGCAGGTCAAGGATGCCAATATCGAATTTTATTTCCCCAAGGTCAGCTACAACTATTACGACAATGTTGTGGGCTGTTATGACGACTACGACGCCCGAATGGGCATTCGCTACCAGTATGCCTGGGAAAATACCGACAAGAAATTCCTTTTCATCAGCCACAACGATTGCCGCTATACCGGCGACATCATTTCGCCGATGCTCGACGCCATCGGTGACAACATCATCCTGGGCCAACTCGGGGTCTGCTGGAATTGTCCCGCCTCCTGGAGCGGGCTCTGCTCGCGCGGCAACTACCAAGCCTACCAACCGACCTACGCTGAACTGTGCGACCTGTTTCGGCATGCTGTCGTACCGGGTGGCCGCAATTTCAGGTTCCGCTGCGACCTGACCGATTTCAATGAGAAATACCGGCGGCATCCCTGGCCCCTTCCGGCCTGCCGGGTCAATGAATGGGCCTGTCTCGTCAATATCGACGCGGCTCGCCCGATCACCGTTCCCCACGGCGACGCGATCCCGTTCGGGGCCACCACCTATATCGGCGACATCCTGGTCGATACGTCGTGCGAATGGTTTCATGACGTGCATGTCATGGGGCATACCGCCAAGGACTTCCCCATCGAAACGTATGTGCAGCATCGGGGCGGGCTGTACACTCTGAAATCGAGGGTGGACTACTTGCAGCGGGAGGCTGAGGCACTGCAAGCCCTTCGAGAAGGCGACTATCTCGTTTTGCCCTAGCCGGGCGGCCCGAAACAGCATATGGGTTTATCGCAAATTAAAACAATAAATTGAAGGCGTTGCTTCTTGACAAACCCGAACGGCAAGGATGGCATGCGCCACAAGCGGCCCGCTGCGAAGCAGCTTGCCGCCGAGTGGCGGATACACCGCGCCAAACAACTTCACCTGCCAGGAGGAAAGGGATACGAAAAAACTGCGGCGAATCCTTTTTTCCGATGCCTCGGGCCCGTTCCCGCCCGCAACCGGCATTTTGAAACCAAGGACACCCCAGTGAGTTATGCCAAACTCTTGCAAGCAACGTTGACCATATCAATGGTCCTGGGATTTTACATTTTTTACTGCAATAGAATCAAACAAGAAAGAATCGATGCGTTCATCTAGGAAAAATACAAGCTCTGGGAATCCCGGAATTTTGACCTGAATCAATTGGTTCTTGATGAAGTCAAACGATTGGAATCAATAGACAGCTGCGAGCTGTACAGCCCCGACGACCGACGAGGGCAATTCAGATTACGGTTATTGCTCAAAAAAGTTGCCGCCTTGACGACGATGTTCAATACGGAAATACATTAAAGCTACAAGCTTAACCAAAATCAAAGCTGCATTGAACTTACGGTTCAAGACATTAATTACTACATTACGGCCAAATATTCCATTAAAAAAAGAAACTTGCGTAATTTCTTTTTCCGCAAGAAGACAAAGAAGTTCAATTACAATTTAATATACAAGTCATCAAATATTTACGAAAGCGACAACCTCTTCCTGGTCATGAAAATGCTCGTACGGTCACTGCTCCAAGAGATCGGCCCTGACACATTATTCCGCCAAGACGTCCTCGTTCCCACGGCCGGCAGCGCCCCTGCCCGGCAACCGGGGGCGTAAAGAGAACACGCCGCCCACCTGGGGAAAAGTTTTGAAGAGGCTCCTGGCGGGGCGGCAATCCGGACGAGGGAGGACCGGGCAACCCGGTGAAGGGAGCTTGACGGGAGCCACCGTTGTCCTGGCGGGCGGGATGTGCGGAAAGAGCAGGCCAAAGGGGGCCCCGGCCCTCCCGCATGGGGGAAAGGGTTCTCCCGGGGACCGCGCACGCCGCGAAGGGCCTGCGCTGACTGGGGACTTCCCCCATGGCACGACGACTGTTTCGGCGGACGACACCACGAACTGCCCGGCTTGAGTCGGGCCAAAAGGCCAGGCGGCAATGCCCAAACCGATGTTTCCCGGCCGCCCGGACACCCTCGCCCAGGGCCCGCCGCCAGCCGCCCCGCGCCCTTCCCGGACAACCGACCGCCTGGGTCTGGCCGCCGCCGTCGTGGTCGCCCTGCTCCAGTTCGGCCTCATGGCCCGGCTCGTCGGACCGGGCCTTGTGTCGAGCTATCCGGGCATCGAATACGACGGCTTCGACTGGGTGCTGCAAGGGCTCTACCTGCGCGCCCTGGCCAGCGGCACGGCCGGGCCGCCCTTGCTCTTTTTGCGGGCTCCGGTCTTCGTCGCGGCCACGGCCCTCGACGCGTGGCTTGGTTCCAGCGGGCTGGTGGTGATCGGCGTCCTGTGCCTGGCCCAGTTCGTGTCCCTGACCGCCTTGCTGGCCATCTGGAAGCGGCTGGGGGCGGGCGGCCCGACCAGGGCGCTCCTTTTTACCCTGGCCGTCCTGGCTCCCCATGTCTATTTTCGCGGCTTCATCCTGGCCGACCCGCTGGCCATAGCCGCCATGCTCGTCTCCATCCGGTTCATGCTGGACTGGCTGGCCACGGGCGAGGAAGGCCGTTTTCGGGCGGCCGGCGCGGCGGGCCTGCTCGCCGGCTTGACGCAACTCTACGGCATCCTGCCGTTTCTGATCGGCTCGACCCTGGCCCTGGTCCGCGATCGGCGCGCCAGGCGATCCGTCTGGCCGCGGGTTTTGTATACCGCCGCCGTATGTGGCTGCGGCGGGCTCATCCTGTACGCCTGGAACGCCGCCATCCCCCACGAGGACGTGCCCTCGCAGCTGCGACTGCTGCGCCTGGATCTGGACATGGCCGTTTTTTACGCCAACATCTGGGTCTGGTATTTCGGGTTTCTCGCGCCCCTGGCCGTGGTCCTGGCCGTGGCCGCCCTGGGGCGGCGGCGCCGGGCACTCTCCCCGGCCAGCGCCTATCTGGGGGCGACCACGGCCGTCTTTGTCGGGCTGCTCTTTTTCTATCACAGCGAAGAGGCTCGTTTTTCCTGGTATTATTTTCCGATGACGCTGTGTCTGGCGGCGGCCGGCGCGACCTGGCTCGAAGGCCTGGGCTTGGGCCGTCGCGGCCGGGCCGCCCTGGCCCTCGGAC
>JBKICS010000474.1:0-10843 GCA_046567015.1 Acidobacteriota bacterium
CTGCGTCTTGTTTTGATGTATATTTCACTTCATCACCTATTACGTCTATCTTGTTCCCGTCATAGACAAGAACAAGCAAAAGCCATGGTTTTGTTTTGCGAAGAATTGCAGCGTTATCAGAAGGGTATCGTGATATTGCTCCGTTGATGGGTTTTATAAGATATTTTCCTGGATCAAGCTGAAGCTTTGCGGCTTTTTTTAAGCAATTTTCCTTGTTCATGTCTAAGCCAATGCAACAGTTCGTTTTTGCATTAACTAGAACTTCTTTGGTTTGGCTAAAGCCATAGCGAGGCAACAGACTCAATAAGATTAGAATAATAAAACAAGTTTTCATGGACCAACTCCTTTTTGAATCGTCAGTGACTATGTTATTGGTTAGTCAGTGTTCTGCCGTAAGGGACAAATCTCCCTAGTGAGGGTATATACTCACCTCCTTTGTTGTCTTTTGAATTTGTCATGCTTTTAACTTGCTCTGTATTTGACAGTAATTCTTTTACTATTGTTTTTGCATGAATGTCTCCATGTGTATTGAGTGTTGCTACTAATTTTCTTACGTTAGTAGACATTAAAGACATCAACTTTTCTTGTTTGTATAAAGTGTCTTCTTGTATTTCAAAGCGTTTTTTTAGGTCTGCTAATTCTTTATCAGTCTTGTCTTTATCGAGCCTTGACTCTTGTAAAGCTGCATGTGTTTTTGTTAATGTTTTGTTATTTGTCAAGATTGTAGACTGCATTTGTTCTTCGCGATTCCTGGATTTATTCAATTCAGTTATGTATTTTTCTTCGCTATTAGTGCTTGTTGTGTAGTTCAGATAAATCGAGCCAGCTGTAAAAATTAGTAGAAGTATAATAAAGGTAATACCCTGCGTGCTTGTGAATAGTTCTTTTAACGAGTTGTTTTTTGGTTTGATTGTTGCTGCAAAAAATAGACTAGCGATAGAATATATGCCACTAATGATGTACATAAAAATTGAATCACTCATACTTAGCTCCCAGAATGTCTGTATCCGCAATACTTGTACCCAGTTCATTTCGGCGATAACGTATTTTAATATATTTTTATAAATTTGTAGGTATTTGTCAATAGTCTTTTAGCGGCACTGAATATTTAAAAATCATTATATTTCGACAGATTAGTTGAGACCGATACAGTGGGTGGGCCTCAGGTTTTCTCGGGCGACAACTTGGCGGTGCGGGACTGCCGTCCGGCAGGCGACGTATTGGGACCGTGAGCGGTGCGACTTTCCAAAGTCCGCGTTTTCTGCGGCGTTGCCGTCGGTCCTCGTAAACAAGGAGGGTTTTATTCCATGGCTTTTGCCTTTCGGCCGGTTCCCGTTGACCGGTGCACCGCCCTCGGCTATGCCTTTGTGATGGTGTCATCGTCACTCTTTTCAAGCTGGAGGCGCTCTTGAAGCTGGCCGTGGCTGGAAAAGGCGGTGTGGGAAAGACGACGCTCGCCGCCTGGATGGGGGATTATCTCGCCCGAGGCGGCCGGGAAACCTGGCTCGTGGACGCGGACACGGCGCTCTCGCTCGGTGCGGCCCTGGGCCTTGCGCCAGGGGAAATCCCGCCCCCCCTTGTCCAGGACGAGACCCTCATCCGGGAGCGCGTGGGCAGCGGGTTCATCAACCTGAGCCCCGAGGTGGCCGACCTGCCGGAGCGCTTGCGGGTGCGCCTGGGAAATTGCAACCTGCTGGTCATGGGTTCGGTGGCCGGCGCCGGCGGCGGCTGCGCCTGCGAGGCCAACGCCCTGCTCAAGGCGCTGTTGGCCCATCTGCTCTTGGAGCGCGACCAAAGCCTCATCGTCGACCTCGAAGCCGGCGTGGAACACCTGGGGCGGGGCACCGTGGCCGCCGTGGACGGCCTGATTGTCGTGGCCGAGCCAAGTTGGCGCAGCCTGGCCGTGGCCGCCCAGATCGCCGCCCTGGCGGCCGAACTCGGCTTGGTCCGCCAGGCCCTGGTCCTCAATCGCGCCCCGGAGGGCGTGGTGCTGCCCGACATCCCCGGCCTGCCGCCCCTGGCCGCGTCTTTCCCGCTGCTTTCAAGCCTGGCCGAGCGCCAGCTCGCCTCGCCGTCCGTATTGCACCTGCCCCAGCGCGACGCCATCGACCAGGGCTGTCGCGCCGTCCTTACCGCCCTGACCGTCCAGTCGGCCTCCGCTGCCGGAGGCGCGCCGGAACTTCAACCGCCGAGGTAGCTCATGCGCCATGTTGTCGTCGGTCTGCACGCGGCCGGTCGCAGCGCCTGCCAGTGGCTTCGCAAGGTCAGTCCCAGCGCCGAAATCATCGGCGTGGACCCGTCGCCCCAGCCCGTGTACTCGCGCCCGCTCATCAGCTACGTCCTGGCCGGCGAGATGCGCCAGGACGGCATGCGCGTGGCGGACGAGGGCTTCTGGAAGCGCCTGGGCGTCTCGGTTCTGACCGATGCGGCCGTGGGCCTTGACGCCGACCGGGGCCGGCTTCTCCTGGCCTCGGGCCAGGAGGTTGCTTATGATCGCCTGCTTTTGGCCTGCGGCGCGCGGCCGCGCTCGGCGGCGGTCGGCGGGGACGCGGTCGGCGAAGTCTGTTTTTTCCGGGGCCGGCGCGATCTGGACAATGTCCTGTCCCGGGTGCGCCCGGGCGGGACGGCCGCGGTCCTGGGCGGCGGATTGGTCGGTTTCAAGCTCACCATGGGGTTGCTTAGGCGCGGCATGCAGGTGACGCTGATCGTGACCTCGCCGCGCCCGCTGTCGCTTAACGTCGACGCCCATGTGGGCGAGTGGGTCGGGACGCGCCTTGCTAACACCCCGGGCGTGACCCTTCTCACCTGCACCTCGGTGACCTCCGTCGACCCGGGGACGGGCAAGCCGTTGCGGCTGGCCCTGGATTCGGGCGCGATCCTGGACGTGGATCTGGTCGCGGCCGGCAAGGGCGTACTGCCCAATGCGGGCTGGCTCGACGGCAGCGGCCTGGCCTGCGAGTACGGCGTGCTGGCCGACGGATTCCTTAAAACCTCCGAGGAGCGGGTCTATGTGGCCGGCGATCTGGCCCAGGCCCCGGACATCGTGCATGGGGATAGGCGCACCAACGCCATCTGGCCGGTGGCGGTGGAGCAGGGGCGGGTGGCGGCGCTCAACATGGCCGGCGTGAGGGCCGCATACGCCGGGAGCCTGGCCATGAACGCCATCCCGGTTTTCGGCTCGCGCATGATTTCGGTGGGGCTGGTCAACCCGTCCCTGACCCGGGGCTGCGACTTCGTCGACGTCGGCACGCCGCGCGGCTCGTATCTGAAGCTGGTTTTCCGCGAGGATCGACTGGTCGGCGCGGTTGGCCTGGACGCCCCCCCCCGGCTGGGGGAACTGGCCTTTGCCGTCAAGCGCGGGCTGCGCCGGCGCGACATCCCCGCCCGCTGGCTGGCCGACGCCCGCATGGCCGCCCCCCTGGCCGCGCCGGGCGTCGCTTTGGCCGGAAACGCGCGTTTCGGTTGAGTCGCGGCCGCCGCGTCGGCGGCCTGTCCCATCCGCAAGGAGGAAGTATGCTCAAAAAAACCGTCATCGTCCGACCCGAACTGTGCGTGGGCTGCATGCAGTGCATGATCCGTTGCGCCGAAGCCCATTCGCAGTCCAAATCCCTGGCCAGCGCCATCGGCGAGGCCATACTGGCCAAGCCGCGCATCCACCTGGGCGTGGGGCCGGAGGGCAAGCCCTTCCCCAACAAATGCCGCCACTGCGAACCGGCCCCCTGCCAGGAGGCCTGCATGCCCTGGGCGATCCGCGAGGACATCGCCGAGGGCCTCAAGATCGTCGACCCCACGCGGTGCATCGGCTGCGGCATGTGCGCCATGGCCTGCCCCTACTATGTCATCCGTTTCTATCAGGACGCAAACGCCCCGGAACGGCCGAGCGTGGCCGTCAAGTGCGACGGCTGCCATGAGCGCGTGGCGGCCGGGACGGTTCCGGCCTGTGTCGCGGCCTGCAAGACCGGGGCGCTCGCCTTCGAGGACGTGAACCTCTACCTCAAGCACGGCACGAACCGACTGGCCAACGCCGTCTACGGCGTCAAGGCCTGACCCTTCCGGAGGAACCATGGGCAAGAAGGATTTCAGCGAATATTCCATCTGCAAGGACGCCCAGGCAATGATCGCCAAGGCCCGGGAGGACGGGGTCGAGACCGTGTGGGACCGCCTGCGGGAACAGGAGCCCCATTGCGGCTTCTGCGAACTCGGCCTGTCGTGCCGCAACTGCGTCATGGGCCCCTGCCGCATCGATCCCTTCGGCAACGGCCCCCAGCGCGGGGTCTGCGGGGCCGACGCCGACGTGGTGGTGGCGCGCAACTTCGGGCGCATGGTGGCCGCCGGCGCGGCCTCCCATTCCGACCACGGCCGCGACCTCATCGAGACGCTCTTGGCCGTGGGCGAGGGAACCACCACCGACTACGCCATCCGCGACGAGGCCAAGCTGCGCCGCATCGCCGAGGAGGTCGGCCTGACCACGGCCGGCAAGGACGCCAAGGCCGTGGCCCTGGAACTGGCCGAGCAGTTCTACCAGGATTTCGGCTGCAGGCGCGGTTCGGTATCCTTTATCGGCCGGGTTCCAGCCAAGCGGCGCGAGCTGTGGGAGAAGGCGGGCATCACCCCGCGCGGCATCGACCGGGACGTGGTGGAGATGATGCACCGCACCCACATGGGCGTGGACAACGACGCCGTGAACCTGTGCCTGCACGCCGCCCGGCTGTCCCTGGCCGACGGCTGGGCCGGGTCCATGATCGCAACCGAAGTCTCGGACATCCTGTTCGGGACGCCGACGCCAAGGATGTCCAAGGTCAATCTCGGCGTGCTTAAGGCCGATCAGGTCAACATTCTGGTCCACGGCCACAGCCCCATCGTGTCCGAGATGATCCTGGCCGCCGTCCATGACCCCGCCTTGCTCGCCAAGGCCAAGGCGGCCGGGGCCTCGGGCATCAACCTGGCCGGGCTGTGCTGCACCGGCAACGAACTGCTCATGCGCCAGGGCATCCCCATGGCCGGCAACCACCTCATGACCGAACTGGCCCTGGTTACCGGGGCCGTGGAAGTGGTGGTGGTGGACTACCAGTGCATCATGCCGAGCCTCGTGACCGTGGCCGGCTGCTACCACAGCCGCATCGTCACCACCTCGCCCAAGGCCAAGTTCACCGGCGCGACGCACATCGAGTTCGATGTGCACAACGCCCGGCAAAAAGCCGTGGACGTGGTGGAACTGGCCATCGAACGCTTCACCGCCCGCGACGCCGGCCGGGTGGAAATCCCGGTCGAACCCGTGGAGGTCATGACCGGCTTTTCCAACGAGGCCGTGCTCACCGCCCTGGGCGGCACGGCCGGGCCGCTGATCGAGGCCATCAAGGCCGGCAAGATTCGCGGGGCCGTGGGCATCGTCGGCTGCAACAACCCCAAGGTGAAGCAGGACTACCAGAATTCCAACCTCATCCGGGAGTGCATCAAGCGCGATCTGCTGGTGCTGGTCACCGGCTGCGTCACCGTGTCCGCCGGCAAGCAGGGCCTGCTCCTGCCGGCCGCCGCCGACCTGGCCGGGCCGGGCCTGTCCGAGGTTTGCAAGGCCTTGGGCATCCCGCCGGTCCTGCATGTGGGCAGTTGCGTGGACAACTCCCGGATCATGCAGCTGTGCGGACTTTTGGCCACGGCCCTTGGCGTGGACATCTCGGACCTGCCCGTGGCCGCGGCCGCGCCGGAGTGGTATTCGGAAAAAGCCGCCACCATTGGGCTTTACGCGGTGGCCAGCGGCATCTTCACCGTGCTGGGCCTGGCTCCGCCCATTCTCGGCAGCAAGACCGTGACCGATCTGGCCGTTTCCGGCCTGGAAGGCGTGGTGGGGGCGACCTTCGCCGTGGAGGGCGACCCGGTCAAGGCGGCGGAACTTATCGACGCCCGCATCCGGGCCAAGCGGACGGCCTTGGGCCTGACGCCCTAGGCGGACCGGCCGCCGCGCGCGGCCGTGTCCATCCCGTCCGCTGGGCCTGGCCCGGCTCAAAGGCCGCCGGCCGCCGCCGGCCTGGGGCAATGTCCCTCAATCGTCGGCCCAGCTCGCCTTGGCCGCAGCATAGGGCATGACCGGGGTGGTGAAGCGCTTGTCGCAGCGCACGTCCACGAGATACGGCCGGCCCGAGGCCAGGGCACGGACAAATGCCGGTTCAAGCTCCTCGGGCCGCGTCACCGTGGCGGCGTCCAGCCCCAGGGCCCGGGCCAGGCCGGCCCAGTCGCGCTGCGGGATTTCGGTCAGCTCGGCCGGCCCCGGCCCCTGCTGGCTGGAACGCAGCCAGACGTTGCCCAGGGCGGCGTTGTTTAAGACCACGAAGACCACGGCCAGGCCGTAGCGGGCGGCGGTATGGATTTCCAGGCCGTGCATGAGCATGCAGCCGTCGCCGGTGACCACGGCCAGCGGCATGTCCGGACGGGCGGCCTTGATGCCGCAGGCCGCCGGAATGGCCCAGCCCATGGGACCGATGTTGGTGGCCGAAAAATAGGTTCGGGGGGCGTAGGCCTCCCAGTAGTGGCCGCAAAAGGCCCGGTGCGCCCCGGAATCGACCACGAGCCCGCCCTGGCGCGGCAGGGCCCGGCGAAGCGCGGCCAACACCCGGGCCGGATGCAGCGGCAGGGCCTGGCTGTCCAGGTTTTCCGGGTCGTAGCAGCGCGGCCCCAGGTCGCGGATGGCGGCCAGCCACTGCCGGCGCTCGGGAATGCTGCGTGTCAATACCTGCCAGCGCGCGCCGTCGATGCGAAGGAGCTGGCGCAGGATCTCGCCGCAATCCCCGACCAGCGACGCTTCGGCCGGCCAGGTCCGGCCAATGACCCGGGGGGCGATGTCGGCGTGAATGAGCGCCCGCGACGGCAGCATCTTGCGGTCCCAAAACAGGGTGTCGCGCTGGGACAGCCCCGAGCCCAGCACCAGCAGCACCTCAACCTCGCCCGAAAGCAGCCCCTCGATGGCGTGGCGGTGGCCGGCGTAGCCGAAAACGCCCAGGGACAGGGGGTGGTCCTCGGGAAAGACGCCCTTGGCCCGTAGCGTGGTGGCCACCGGGATGGCGTAGCGCTCGGCCAGGCGCAGCAGGTCCGGGGCGCAATCGGATTTTTCCACGCCCGCGCCGGCCAGGATGGCGATGCGCCGGGGCGGGGCGTCGCCGGCAAGCGGGGCCAGGATATCCATGGCCCGGTCCAGGGCCTCGGGGTCGAAATAGCGGGGCTGGTACAGGGAGGGGGGCAGCGGCGTCCAGGGCGTGGCCACCTCACCCCGCTGGATGTCGGTGGGCAGGCTCAGGTGGACCGGCCCTTGCCCCCCGGCCAGCATGGCGGTGAGCGCCGAGCGCAGGTGGTGCCCGGCCAGATGGATGTTCTCCACGGCCAGGGACTTGCGCACGGCCGGGCCGAGCATGGCCAGGTCGTTTAAGGTCGCCGGGGAGGAGTCCTGGAAGCCGCCGCGTCCCTCCCAGTTGGTGGGAACCTGGCCGGAGAGGATGAGCACCGGCGAGTGGTCTGTCGCGGCGGCCACCGCGCCGGTCAGAGTGTTGGTGACGCCCGGCCCGCCGATGCACAGGCACAGGCCGAAGCGGCCCGAGGCCCTGGCGTAGCCGTCGGCCATGCAGGTCGCACCGTTCTCGTGGGCCGCCACCACCGGCGTCAGCCCCGGCGTGCGGGTGAGGTCCAGAAGGAACGGATCGATCAGCCCGCCCGGCACCAGAAAGGCATGGGTGACGCCCTCACGGGCCACGGCGTCCAGATAATAAGCCGTTGTTTGCATGGCGGTTCCTCCCTTGGTCAGGGCTGCGGCGGTTGGTGCCCAAAGGGCGGTTCTTCGCCCTCGGGCAGCGGCACGTCGAAGGCGAAGATCACGCCGGCGATCATGGCGTAAAATCCGCACAGGACCACCAGTTCCACCACGCCCGGGATGCCGTAGGCGGCCTCCAGCGCGGTCTGGACCGGGGCCGGAATCGAACGCCGGGCCAGGGCGCAGCGGGCTCCTTTTAAGACCGCGATTTGGGTCGCGTCGAGGCCGGGCGGCTCCCGCCCCGCACGCAAGGCCTCGATAATCTCTTCCGGGAGGCCGGCCTGGCGTGCCGGGCCGAGGTGTTTGACCCATTCATAGGCCGCGCCCATGTCCCTGGCGCAGGCCAGAATCGCCAGTTCCCGGGCCACCGGGGGCAGGGCGGAGCCGCCGAAGCGCAGGTAGGCGCCCAGGGCCGCGACTTTTTCCAGCAAGGCCGGGTGATTGAACAGGGTGCGGTACATGCCGTCAAGGCGTCCCCGCTTGGCGATCAGTGCGTCGAAAAGGGCGCGAGCGGGAGGGGAGAGATCCTCGTAGGCTGGGTGCGGCAGTTGGGCCATGGCTGCTTCCCGTGCGGGTTGGTTGGTGCGCCCGAGGGGCGGACGCGCCGGATTACGAAGGTTGTTTCGACGCAGCGGAGCCAGAACCCGGCCCGGTCGGGCCGGGCTGGTCCGCAGCTTGGGAAGATGTAAGCAACATACTTATTTTATTTATTAATGTGTCTCTGCTAAACGGCTTGGTGAGGTGGCCGTTCATCCCGGCGGCGAGAAATCGTTCCCGGTCTCCGACCATGGCGTGGGCGGTCAGGGCAATGATGGGGATATGACGGATTTTCGGGTCGGGATCGGCCCGGATGCGCCTGGTCGCTTCGATGCCGTCCATGTCCGGCATCTGGATATCCATGAGGATCAGATCCACGGTGTGGTCGTGAAGCAGGTTGAGGGCTTCCTGCCCATTGCGGGCAGGAAAGACCCGGTAGTTGGATTTTTCCAGGATCAGCTTGCCGATGATGGCGCTGACCAGGTCGTCCTCGGCCAGGAGGATGCGCGTCTCCACCGGCCCTGGCTGGATTTCCAGCAAGGCCTGCCGGGTCCGGTCCGCCGGCTCGGTTGGAAGCGTGAACGGCAGGGAGAGATATATCGCGGTACCCTGGCCGGGAGCGCTGTCGATGGCGAGCTCGCCGCCAAGGAGGGCAACGAGCTTTTTGACGATGGAAAGCCCCAGCCCGGCCCCCTGGAAAGAGCGGGTGTAGGAGCTGTCCGCCTGGACAAAGGGCTCGAAGATTTGAACCAGGAGCTCATCGGAAATGCCGATTCCGGTGTCGCGTATGATGAAAAGAACCTGGTAGTTGTCCGCGACCGTTGGCCCAAGCCCCATCGCCTCGACGCTGACGGATCCGTGATCGGTGAACTTGAGGGCATTGCCGACGAGATTGAACAGGATCTGGGACAGCCGCGCTTCGTCGCCGATCAATCTGGGCGGGAGCGTGTCGTCGATGGCGAAGCGCAGGGTGATGTTTTTCTCCGAAAATGCCTTGGAGAAGAGATCCTGGAGTGCATCCTGGAGGCGGCTGACGACAAAGACCTCCTGGGTGAGGGTGATCTTGCCGGCTTCAATCTTGGAAATATCCAGGATGTCCGTCAGGAGTCGCGTCAGTCGGTTGGCCGATCGGGTGGCGATTCCGAGATACTCTTGCTGTTCAGCGGTCGGGTGGGTTGTTTCGAGAAGCTGGAGGATGCTGAGCACGCCGTTGAGCGGCGTCCGGATTTCGTGGCTCATGTTGGCGAGGAATTCATTTTTCGTCTTCGTGTAGGCCTCGGCCTGCTCCTTTGCGGCCAATAATTCACGTTCCGTATTTTTTTGTTTGGTAATATCTTCGATCAATGCGACATAGATGTCTTTGCTTATCCTCGTTCCTTTTGCAAGAAGATACTTCTGTGTACCGGTTATGATTGATGTGTGTCTGTGTTCAAAAGTTATTTCTCCAGACTCAAGCAGCTTGGCAACATAGGCTTTGATGTCTGGATCGTCAGTCCGGTCAATAATATTAATCCCGACGTATTTTTCAGCGGTAGTTCCGAATATTGATGCCAATTTTGAGTTGCTGCTGGTAATGGTGCCTTTGCCGTCCAGGAGCATGATTCCGGTGGGTGCACGCTCGAAAAGGGTTCTGAACATGTTTTCGCTTTCCCGTATGCGCCGCTCCGAGTCCCGCAAGTGGGCCTCGATTCGATTCCGGGAGTATTCGTGCCGCATAAGGATGGTGACGATGGTCAGTATGAATGCGCAGCCAGCGGAATAAATCAATGCATAACGTCGTTGCGTGTCCTGGCCGGATTGGTCGAGGGTGGCCTGATATCGTCCCATTGGAACGGAAACGCTGATTCCGCCGCGAATGTCGCCTTCTTTATACCCCTGCTTCGCGTGGCATCGCAGGCAGTGTTTCCCGGTGTTCATGGGCCGCATGAACCGCATGACCTGCTCGTTGCCCACGACAGCAACTTCATGAAATTCTTTCGCGCCGGCTTCGAAGGATTGGAGCGCCTGAACTTCCCAAGGCTCGGGCTTGTTTTCCGGACGTATCGGATTGAGGCTTGTTATATGTCCCTTGAGGCCGGCCTCATCCGTCATCAAGGCGTGCACCATGCGCGTCATGTAGGCCGGATTGACCAGGGTCAATCTTTTCCCGGTGCTCGTCTCAACGTCTCTGTCGGGAATCTCAAGGTAGGGATTGGGCTGCACCGCATTCGATCTCTCCACGTAGACGCCGCCGAGTTGGGCTGCCCAACGTCGGTAGGTGATATCTATTTCATAGGCGATACGGGCTTCGACCAGGGCGAACCTCTTGACGGTTTCAACGTCCGTGGCCAGGGCTTGCGAATGGATGTTGTATATGAAAAACGTCCAGGCAGACAGAAGGATGAGAGCTATTATGCTTAATTTATAGTAGTTTCTCATCGGCGTTGCCTTCGCATGTCGGGGCGAGAGATGCGTTCAGTGTGTTGTCCTGGCCAATCCTGGGGCATTTGCTCTTGGCGGATTGCGTGTTCT
>JBKICS010000475.1:0-3340 GCA_046567015.1 Acidobacteriota bacterium
GAGCAGAAAGGCCAGGAAAAGAAGAATGGCGTGCAGGACCACACGGGTCGACCGAGGCAGGGGGGTGAGTTCCAGTTCCTCGGCATCCGGGTGAAATTCGAGAGCTTCCTTGGAAACGGCAGGCAGATTTTTTTTCGGCAGGATTTTTTGCAGCATAGGCCTTCTGGAGTCGACACGGGCGGGTGTTAGCCCTTTCGCATGCGATTATCGATTTCCTTTGAGAAACATTCCAAGGAGGCACACCTTCTTGGCCAAAATCAAGTCCCCTTGTCAATCGGAGCGCGGCCGGGCCGGATAGGCGGCCGTCGTCGCCAGTCGGCGCAACCGGGCCAGGTAGGCCGCGCCCACCGCCTGGGGACTGTGGACGGCCAGGATGCGTTCCCGACCGGCCAGCGCCCTGGCCCGGGCCAGTCCCGGCGAGCGGACCGCCAGGCGCATGGCCGCGACCAGGCCCGCGAGATCCGGGTCGGCCCAGAGCAGGCCCTCGCCGAAGGGATATGCGTCCCGGCCCACCGGCACGAGGCGATAGGGCACGGGAAAGCCCGTCTCCGGGGTCAGGAAATCGACGTTGCCGGAATGGGCCGTGGCGATGACCGGTTTGCCGAGCAGCATGGCTTCGGCCAGGGTGCGGCCGAACCCCTCGGCCCGGTGGGGCGAGAGGTAGGCGTCGCAGACGGCGAACAGTCCCAGGGCCTCGCCCCGGGTCAGGGTCTCGGACAAGACGACCACGCGCGCATCGGCTGCCGCGGCGGCGCGAAGCGTCCGCCAGCGGGGATCGTCGTCCCGGGCGTTCATGGTCTTCAGAACCAGGGTCACGGCCGGATCGTCCCCGGGAAAGGCCTCCCGGAAGGCGGCGATGGCCGCCAGCGGATTCTTGCGGGCCAGATAGGAATTGCAGTCGAAAACATAGAGAAACAGGAACCGGTCCTCGGGCAGGCCGAAGCGGGCGCGGGTCGTCGGCGTCAGCCGGTCCACGGACACGGCCATGGGCATGATCGCCACCGGCACGGGCGCGGTGGCGGCAAAGGCGTCCCGGGTGTAGGCCGAGGAAACCCACAGCTCATCCACCAGCCCGTAGGCGTCGCGCATGGCCTCGGGCCAGGCCGGCAGTTCCCAGGGCCAGTAGCCGATGTTGACGCGCCCGGCGAAAAGCGCCTCCCCGCGCTCCAGCCACAGCCGGGCCGTGTCCAGGCCGGTGAGGCAAAAGACGTTGACCGGGTAGGGCAGTTCCTCGGTGAGGCAGGCGTCGAGCCAGTCGTCGGCCTGGCGCGTGTTCGAGCCGGCCGGCACGTTGACCACGGCAAACGGCACGCCGGCCGCGGCCAGGGACAGGGCGCACATGCGGGCGTCCTCGCCGATGCCGAGTTCTCCCCTGGCGTAGCCGATGATGTTGACGCCAAAGGGCTGGCTGGGCGGCGCGGCCGGGCCGGGGCGGACCCGGCATTGAGCCTTGGCCGCTGGGGCGGGGGCGGGCGCGGCCTCCCGGGCGCGCAGCCAGGCCATGACGGCGGCCCGGTCGCCCGGGCTGGACGGATCGAAGGCGGCCCCCTTGGCCGTGGCGGCCAGAAATCCTCGGCGGGTCAGGCCAGGCAGTCCGGGCAGGTCCTCGTCCAGGGGCAGGGTCGGCTGCCAGGCCAGCCGGCCGGAGTGGCCCATCTCGGCGGCGCCGTGGATGAGATACCAGGCCAGCAGGGCCTGGGCTCCGTCCGGGGGGGCGGGATCGTGGACGGCGCGCACGTCGGCCCGGGAGGCCCAGGTCAGCCAGGCCAGGCGGGGCAGGGACAGGCCCGTTGGGGGAAGCGGCGGGGTGACCGGCTCGCGCAGCCAGGTCCGCTGCCGCTCGTCGAGCAGGTCGACAAGCCCCATTTCCGGCACGGCGCTGGCGTAAAACCAGGCGGTGAAGGCGGCCAGCCCTTCGGGATCGCGGCGGTCGAAGGCCGCCGTGTCCTTGTGGCGAAAGCGCCAGATGAAATCCATGAGCCGGGTCAGGGGGGCGTCGTGGCGTCCGGCGGCCGGGGCGAGAACGGCGTTGGCCAGGGCCAGATCCCGGGGCCGGGGCGTGTCGGCGACGGCCGGGAATTCCCGCCAGGCCGTCGTGAGCCACCACAGGATGAAATCGTTCGTGCTGGACAGGCCGGACAGACGCAAGGCGTCTTGGATATCGCTTCGCAGGTGCCGGGCCAGGCGCATGGGAGTGGTCAGGGCGTCCTGCCCAGAGGCTGCTTGCATCATTCTCTTCGATTTCTAAAGCAGGGAAGTGCGCATGGCAAGGGCGGTGGGCAAATCCGGCCGTGTCATCGAATTGTCATGGAAACGTTGGGCAGGCGCGGCCAGGTTCGGCCTCCGGGCGGTAGAATGGGGCGGTTCGGCTCATCGGTCGGGCATAAACTTTGAGGTAAGACATGCTCAGGACTTTTATGCAATTTTCACCGCGTTTTGAACAGCATTTCGTTCCGGATGGAGCCTATGCGACACCGTCCCAGGCCCCCGAACTGTTGCGGGGACAGCGTCGGGCCCTGGTCGCCGCCCATGTGGGGGTGGGCGGCTTGGTTGGCGTGGTGTCGCTGGAGATACAGGATTTTTACCTGCTGCGCCGGCTGTTTCGGCCGGAGGTGGCCGAGGCCGTCGGCGAGGCCCTGGAACGCGAGGTCCGGTCCGTGGCCAAGGCCCGGCTGGGAGGGTTGCCGGTGTGTCTGGTCGAGCGCCTGGATGCCGGCCGGGTGCTGGTGGTCTTGGGCGGCAACAGCGCGGCCCTGGACGTCCTGGAGCGCACCGGGGCGACGTTGCGCCTGGAGGTGCGGGGGCGGCTTCGCGCCGAGGCGGTGCGCCTGACCGGCCAGGAACCGGAGATCCGGTGCGGCGCGGCCCTGGTCATCAGCCAGGGCCTGGAGGGCCTGGACATGGCCCTGGCCACGGCCCTGGGCGAGGCCTCGCGGCTTGCCCAGGGCGAGGCGGGCAAGGGCACTTCGCCCATGTTGCGGGAATTTCGGGAGATCCTGGAACTTGGCCGGGTGCGGGCCGTCTATCAGCCCATCGTCAATCTGCGCGCCGGCACGGTGTTCGCCTGGGAAGCCCTGGCCCGGGGGCCGGCGGAGAGCGTTTTCGCCTCGCCGGCCATGCTGTTCGATTTCGCCGAGGAGGCCGGAGCGGTCTTCGCCCTGGAAAAGGCCTGCCGGGAAGCAGCCATCCGGGGGTTTGCCCCGCCGGCCCAGGGCGCACGGCTTTTTTGCAACATCCATCCCCGCACCATGCTCGACCCGGCCTTTACCCCGGGGGAGACCCGAAAGCTCCTGGACAAGTACGGCATGGAGCCGCGCGACGTGGTGCTGGAGATCACCGA
>JBKICS010000476.1:0-14591 GCA_046567015.1 Acidobacteriota bacterium
ATCTTTTGCCGCTACGCCGTGCGCCACGACCTGGAAGTGGCCGTGGCCGGCGTCGAACTCATAAACGACAAGCGCGTCATCGTCTTTGGCAAGAACACCCTGCAATTCGACAGCGACCACCCGAGCCTGACCCCGGCCGGCAGCAGCCTGCGGGTGCGCTTTGACGTCAAGCTCGACCTGGCCCCGGGCGAATACACCTTCAATCTCGGCTTCTCGGCGCTCAATCACGAGGACTACCGCCGCCGGGCCAGCCTGTCGCACCAGGAACTGGAAAGCCGCACCACCGTGATCTCCATCCTGACCCGGGCCGGGGATTTCCTGGTCACCTTTCGCAGCCGCGACACCACCCCCGTGCAACTCACCCACCACGGCGTGGCCAATCTGCCCGGACAGGCGACGCTGCGGCTGTACGGCGATGGCGGGGGATGAGAAGATGAAAGAGTGCCGCCGGCGGCCGGGGAGATGATCTCCCCGGACCCCTGCAAATGGGAAATTTTTAAGGGTTCTTGGCGCGGGCTGGCAATCCGGTCGGCTCAGGTGGAATTCCAAAGGGCTCAGCTCTTTGACCGCCGGGCTTCCCCCCCTCCCGACGCAACCTGCGGTGCTTAGGGCCTGGCCCAGCGCAGGGCCTGGCACTGGGACTTGGCCGGGGCGTAGACCTCGATGCGGGCGTCCGGGTCCAGGGTGAGCCCCAGGGACTCGGTGAGGTAGTCCCGGGGCGATTCGGCCAGCGGTTCCAGGCGGATGCTGCGTTCCAGGTGGAACAGTTCCCCCCAGCTTGTGGCGTAGAGCGTGTCCACGCTCGCCAGACCGCGTTCCTCGCGGGAGGCGAGCATGTTGACCACGAGCAGGGCGGCCGTGACCCGTTCGCCGGACAGGCCCCAGGACAGGGGCGGATTGAAGGTTTCCCGGACCGGGAACGTATCGCAGATGGCGTTTATGCAACCCGTGAAGTCGGGCAGGGTCAGCGGTGCGGGCAGGGACGACGCCTGCAAGTGCATGCCCTTGCGGTAGAGTTCGTTGATGACCAGCCAGGCAGCCAGACGCACCACCGACGACTCCTGGCGCAGGGTTTCCCGCTGCCGCGCTTTGCGATCGGCCCCGGGGGCGGGTTCGCCCCGGGCCAGGAAGATCGTGTCCTTGAGCTCCCCCTTGTTCACCCCGATTTCCAGCGATCCGAACAGCTGACGTCCCGGCCGCAGGAACGGCAGGCGCATGACCTTGCCCACCCGTTGGCCGAAACTCGCTGCGATGCGCCGCGACAGCATGGTCTGATCGCGCTCGGTCAGCCCGCCTCCGCTTAACCGCGCGGCGCTGCGCGCCTTGAGCCGTTCGTAGGACTTGAGGAAGTAGGAGGAAATGGCGTCGCATAAAGCCATGGCCTGGGCGAAACCCTCGGCTTCGACCTGTCCGGCCTTGCGGGGCGGCTGGGGGCAGACACTCAGCGAAGACGGGGCATAGGGAAAAAAATGGTCGAGGATGGTCTCGCCGGTGGGGCTGGCGTATTCGTCGCAGGGGTCGAAACCGGTTTTCTGCAAAAACGCCTGGCGCAGGAGTTCCACCGCGCCTTTTTGGCCCAGGGAATGAAAGTGGCGGCTGACCTCCTGGTAGAGCAGGGCATAGGGATCGCAGCGCCACAGGCCGCCTTGGTTGGCGAACAAAAAAGCCTTGAGCGTCTCGCACAACAGTTCCGGATCGGCCTCATGCGCGGCGTACTTTCCCAGCAGTCCGAATTTGATGATGGATTTAAACGGGCTGGTCAGCGATTTGACGATCATCCACAACGAGGCCCCCAGGAATTCGTCGCCGGCAATGGCGCGCACCGGGCCGAAATCCAGGCTGTCGGCCGCCACTTCCGGGGTGAAACGGCCCATGGCGGCCACCACCTTGGCGTAGGCTTCCTGGCCGATGCCCGGCGGCACGCACCACCAGGCCGGTTTCTTGCCGGCCACCACCAGGGCCGTGCGGTAGAATTCCTCCTTGAGCAGGCAACCCTGGGCCGAACCGTAGCCCTCGTCCTCGGAATAGCCGAAAATATTGTCCCGTATGTCGGACACGCTCATCTGGAAAAAATGGATCTCCAGGCCGAAGTCCCGGGCCGCCTGGCGGCTTATGGCGTCGAGTTTGTCCTGGAAGTCGGCCAGTTCCGGCCGGGTGGCCGAGGACTGGGCCAGGCAGACCCAGATGTCGAGGTCGGAGTCGTCGGTCTGAGCCACAGTGCCGATGCTGCCGATGGTGTAGACCGCCTCCACGGCGAGGGCTTCGGGCTTCGGGGCCAAAGCAGAGACGATCTGATCGCCGAAATGCGCGGCCAGCAGCTGTCCGGCCGCCAGATTGGGGGAGAACCCGACGATGCGGGCGGCCGGAGCCGAGCGGATGCCGGTCTCGTCGCGCACCAGGCCCGCTTCGATCAGTCCGGGCAGCATTTCCAGGAACCCGGCTCCGGCCTCGCCAAGCCGCCTTCTGGCCCAGGCCAGGCGGCGCTTGTTGCTGGCCAGCAAGGACAACCGGCGACGACGGATGTCGCGGCTCGAGAACACCGCGTCGCACACCCAGGCGAGCAAGCGCAGCCCGGCTCCGTCGGCCAGGGCCGCGGGCAGCGGCGGGCCGGTTCCGGCGGCGTCGCGCAGGGCCAGGGCTTCGTCCTTGGCCATGGCGCCCAGGATGTCCGGCTCATCCGTTGAGCCGGCAAAGCGTGAGCCCGCGAAATAGCAGCCTTCGGTGCGAACGCTCGCGAGACTGGTCTGGGGAAGGACGGCCATCTCGAAGAGGCAGTCGGAAAAGAGCACGCCAATGCAGGAAAGTTCGTGCAGCACGGCCCGCACCAGGCTGACCGCCCGAAATCGGCAGCGGGTCAGATGCAAATTCGCCAGGGCGGCGCTGAAAAAATCGCACTCCAGGGCGTCCACCCCGGTCAGGGAGACATCCCGGCCGGTCAGCCCGCCAAAGAGGCACAGGCGGATTTCGCAATCCAGGAAGCGGACCTGCTCCCAGACCGCTTCGGCGAACCGGCAGTTGAGAAAGCGGCATTGGCGAAAGGCCACGCCTTCCAGCCGGGCGCGCTCGAAATTCACGTCCGTGAACTGCACGCCGGTAAAGGTCGTGCCAATCATGGTGGCCTGGACAAAGCTGGACGCCTTGAACACGCAACGGGAAAAGGTGACCCCGGCCACGTTGAAGGCATCGAAGTTGAGCCACAGGAGTTGCCGGCCGCTGATATCGTGGCCCGGTTCGAGCATCTCCCGGCGCAGGTTCTCGGGCACGTCGCCGGACTGGCCGTTGGGTTGGGCGGAAACCAGGGTCTTGACCCGGCCCCACAGACCCTTGGAGGTCTCCGGGGCGGCGGCCTGACCGGCCAGGGAAGCGCGCTTGGGAAAGGGCCGGGCAGCGGCCCGGGAGCGGCCGGCCAGATCCTCGGCCAGCAGGCGCAGCAGTTCCGGTGTGCCCGCGCCGGCCTTGGCCAGGGCCCGGACGGCCGCCTGGGCGGCCTCGGGCTGGGCGGCGGCCAGGATGGCGTAGACCGCGACGAGGGCGGCCCGCCTGGGTTCGGGCGGCAGGCTGCGCAGGGTCTGGCTGAAGGCGGCCAGGGACATGCCGGCCAGGGCGGAAACCAGCTCCGGGATGCGTCCGGGGTCGGCTGCGGCCAGGCCGGCCACGGCGGTCGCCGCCCGGGTCTCGTCGCTTCGGGCCAGGGCGGCCAGGGCGGCTGCGGTCAGCGACGGTTCCGTGGTCTCGAGCAGGGCCTGGACCGGATCGGCCGCCGTGGCCGCGAGGCCCGGGGTTTCGGCCAGGGCCCGGCAGATGATCTCGGCCGTGACCTCGTCCACATTGCCCAGGCGCGTCGCCAGCTTTTCCACCAGATCCGGCTCGCGCAACCGGCCGGCCACCCGGGCCATGTAGCGGGTCTGCTCGGCCGAGAGGTCCATTTGCAGCAGCCGGGCCAGCCACATGCCGAGCCGGCCGCGAATCAGGGCGTTTCGCAGGGGCAGGGCCGGGTATTCGTGGCGGTTGGCCAGCAGGTCGAGCAGGATGAGCAGTTCGTCCGGGGTGCGTTCCACCACGTCGGCGACGAATTCCAGGCACATGGCGGCGGTCTTGGGGCGCTCGGCCCGGGGGCGGCGAAAAAACGCATTGGCGAAAAGGAGCTTTTCCTCGTCGCCGAGGCTTGCCAGCAACACCAGGGCCTGCTCCTCGGGCACGCCGCCCAGATGGGTGACCGCCAGCACCTCGCCCTCGACGCCCAGGCGAAAGAGCAGGGGAAAGGCCTGCCGGGCGAAGTCGTCATCCCCGGCGTCGAGCAGGGCGGCCAGGAGAAAGGCCAGCTCGGAAGCCTCGGCCGCCGTGGCCGGATCGTCCACCGCTCCACGGTCGATAAAGGCCAGGGCCTGCCGGGCCAGGGGCAAAAGCGGGGTGATGTCGGAACTTGGCGGCAGGGAGAGCCCGGAACGCAAGGTCCGCATGATGGCCTGGGCCGGCGAGGCCGGCCGGGTCACGGGCGGCTCCGGGGCACGCGGGGATCGCGCCTAGGACCGGGGCGAGGCATCCACATAGTAGGAAACCTGCTTGCCGGGATTGAGATAGCCGAGCACGTCCGGGGGAAGGTCTTCCGGGCGCATGGCCTTGGCCACGGTCAGATCGCTCTCGATGGTCAGGTCGATGATGAGCGCCTCGCGTTTGGGGATGTCCGGGTGGTGCACCTTGACGCAGGGGCGCAGGGAGTCGCGCAGGTTGGCCGAGACGACCATGCCCTGCATGCCGTTGGAAAGCTCCACCAGCGATCCCGGCGGATAGACGCCGAGTTTGCGGATAAACAGAGTCACGGCCTTGGGGTCCAGTGGACCACGGCGTTTGTACAGGGCCTTCATGGCCTCGTGGGGGGTGCGCGAGGCGGTTTCCTCCTTGGTGTTGAGGAAGCGGTCGTAGACGTTGGCCACGGCCGCGATGCGCGCGCCGAGCGCGATGGCCTCGCCCCGGTATTTGCCCGGGAAGCCCGTGCCGTCGAGGAGTTCATGGTGCTGCAGGACCAGCAACTGGGCCGAAGGCGGAAATTTCGGCACGGCGGCCAGCATCTTGGCCCCGATCCGGGGGTGCTCCATGTAGTATTCCTTGAGCACCTTGCTCATGGTCACCATGTTGCCCTTGGAAAAACGCTGGATGGGCACCCGGCCCTTGCCCACATCGTGGAAAAGCGACCCCATGCCCACTTCCTCGATCTCGGTCTTGGAAAGCCCCATCTCCTTGGCCAGCATCATGGAGAGCACGGCCACGTTTAGGGCATGCGAATGCTTGGCCTCATCGCGCATCTTGGCGGTCATGACATTTATGAGTACGTCCAGATCGGACAAAAACGTCTCGGCCATTGGACCGACCACTTCACCGGCCGCTTCCAGCACTTCGGCATTGGGGGAACTGACGCGCTTGAGCGCCTCCACCACCTTGTCCATGGCTTTTTCGTAGCGGCGTTCGCAGGCGGCGAAGCGTTCCAGGCGATCCTTGTTGCGTTCGATGGTCTCGAGCTTGAGGCTGGAGAGTTCGGCCGAAACCGGGGTGCGGGCCGAGGCCCAGGGGCCTTTTTGCCGCTTGCCGGCCAGGCCGTCGAGTTCTTCCAGGGAGATGGGCAGTCGCTTGGACTTGTCCGGCACGCAGTAGACATGGGCCAGGCCCAGGGCCATGACCTTGGCCACGTCGGCATCGTTTCGCAGGACAAAGCCCTTGGCCGGGAAGGGGTGGGACAGGCCCGGGGCGTCGATGCGAATGAAAAGCCCTGGGCACAACTGTTCCACCAAAATGGGATATTCGTCTATCTGCACATGACCTTCCCTAGAAGCCGAGGCTGCCGTTTCGTCCGTCGCCCGTCCGTATGAAATTCCAGACGGCGAAGCAGGTCGCCCCCGGCGGCATTTGAGCTTATACGCGCCGGGAAAAAAATCTGTCAACACGCCTGGTTTATCCATGGATAGGGACGGCTTGCCGAACACCCCCGGACACGCGTAAGAGGTACGCACGACCGGCCACACACCATGCCAGAACCCCCCGTACCCCATACCAGGCCCGATTCCGGCCAAAAGCCCGTGAAGGGCGTTTTTTCCATCGATTCGAAAAAGCTGCTCGGCATAGGCGGCCTCGGGCGGGCCAGCCAGCGCCTTTTCGTCTATGCCGAACAGCTCGACGCGGACCGGGTGGTCCTGCAGCGCTTAAGCCGCAACTTCATTCCGGCCGGGGCCAAGCAGATCATTCCCCGGGAGCGTCTGCTGACCCAATACCAGCCGGAACCGTCGATCTTCCTTAACAAGGTCTTGCCGCTCATGCGCCGTATGGAGGAGTCCGTCCGCACGGCCGACGGCCACCGCCGGCGACAGGAGCTTTTTGCCGCCGAATTCGAATACAAGGCCGTGTTGCGGCTGGACGAGGAGCACGTCAAGGCGGCCTTCGGCCTGGGCCTGACCTATCTGGAGCGCCAGGAGCAGCACTACGCCGATGCGGTGTTCCACAAGCTCATGCGCCTCGAGGCGGCCTTCGCCCCGGAGCACAAGCATCTTTTTAACGAATTTGGCATCCAGATGCGCAAACGCGGCATGTACGACGAGGCCATGCGCTATTACGGCCGGGCCTACCGGCTGTGCCGCACCGACGAGCACCTGCTCTACAACATCGCCCGGACGCTGTACGAAAAGGGCCGCCTCGCCAGCTCCCGGCGCATGCTCCGGCGTGCTCTGGAGCTCAACCCCGCCTTTCCCGAGGCCAGGGCCTTTCTCACCTATCTCGATTCCCGGGAACGGGGCGAGGCCGTGGAGGAACCGCCCCAACCGCCCTTGCCGCCAGGGGAAAAGCCTCCCGGCGTCCTGGACGAGGACGGGGATCCCGGCCCCCCCGCCGGCCCCGGGGCCGCGGTTTGACAGGACAGGGCAAAGCGGTAGAGACACAATTGTCAATCGGGACGGCTCCCCGGCCGCCGTGGTGATTTTGGACGCAGTCGTTTCAAGGAGTGGGGCATGGGCAACATCAAGGTCGGCGTCAAGCTGTTCACATCCGTTTTCGTCACCTCCCTGGTGACCCTGCTGATCGGTTTCATCGGCTACCAGGGGCTGGCCCAGTCGGGCCGGGCGCTGACCGCCGTGGCCGACCAGTCCCTGCCTTTCGTGGCCGGCCTGGGCATGGTCAAGGAAGGGCTGCTGGCCGCCCAGGCGGCCGAGCGCACCATTCTGGTGCCGGAGCTGGCCAGTTCCAAGGAATTCGAGCAGCAGCGGGAAAACATCCACAATGGCTTGGCCCTGGCCGATGCCGGCCGGGCCGTGGTGGACGGGCTGCGCCTGGACGAGGAGGAGGCGGCCAAGTGGAAGGATTTCAACGGGGCCCTTACCGGCTGGCGCAAGACCAATGCCCAGGTGCTCGACTACGTCTCCGGGGGCAAGCGCAGCAACGCGCTCACCCTGTCCATTGGCACGTCCATGATTTCCATGAAAAAAGCCATGGAGTCCCTGAATTTCCTGCTTGAGCGCAGCCGCAGCCAGGCCGAGGCCGAGGCCCAGGCCGCCCAGGCCGACGCCGCCGGGCGCAAGGCCACCCTGGTGGTCGCCGTGGGGCTGTGCGTCCTTGTCTCGGCTCTGCTCGGCACGCTGATCACCCTGTCCATCACCCGGCCGCTGTCAAAGGGCGTGGCCTTTGCCCGGTTGGTTGCCGACGGGGACTTGCAGGCCCGGCTCGATGTGGCCGGGCGTGACGAGATCGGCGAACTGGCCGAGGCCATGCGCCGCATGCTGGCCTCGCTGCGGGACAACATCGCCCAGGCCATGGCGCGCGGCGAAGAAGCGGCGGCCGAGGCAGCCAAGGCCCGGCAGGCCATGGAAGCCGCCGAGGGCCATCGCCAGGCAGCGGAGACGGCCCGTCAGGAAGGCATGCTCCATGCGGCCGGCCAGTTGGCCGACGTGGCCGGTGTCTTGACCGGGGCCGCCGAGGCCCTTGGCGAGCACACCGCCCGGGCCACCCGGGGAGCTGCGGAGCAATCGGGCCGCCTGTCCGAGGCCGTGGCCTCCATGGGGCAGATGAGCGCCACGGTCCTGGACGTGGCCCAGTCCGCCGCCACCGCCTCCCGGACCGCGGCCGCGGCCCGGGACAAGGCGGCCGCCGGCTCGGCCGTGGTGGGCCGGGTGGTGGACGGCATCAGCGCCGCCCGGGACAAGGCGCTCACCCTGGCCAAGGACATGGCTGAACTCGGCGGCCAGGCCGAGGGCATCGGCCGCGTTCTCGGGGTCATCTCCGACATCGCCGACCAGACCAATCTGCTGGCGCTCAATGCCGCCATCGAGGCCGCCCGGGCCGGCGAGGCCGGACGCGGCTTCGCCGTGGTGGCCGACGAGGTGCGAAAGCTCGCCGAAAAGACCATGACCGCCACGGCCGAGGTGGGGCAGGCCATTCGCGACATCCAGTCCGGCACGCAAAAAGGCGTGGCCGGGGTACGCGAGGCCGTTGGCGTCATTGAAGCGGCCAACGCCCAGGCTGGCGAGTCCGGACAGGCCCTGGCCGCCATCGTCAGCCTGGTCGAGGCGGCCTCGGATCAGGTGCGCTCCATTGCCGCCGCCTCCCAGGAACAGTCCGCGGCCAGCGATTCCATCGAAAGCTCCATCGCCGACGTCAACCGGGTGTCCGAGGACACGGCCCAGGCCATGGACCAGGCGGCCGGGGCCGTGGCCGATCTGGCCGAACAGGCCCGGGTGCTCGAGGGGCTCATCGATGCCCTGCGCGGCGGCGGCGCTCCGGCGGCCCTGACGGCGATTGCCGGCTGACCATCTTGACCGGAACCGGCAAAGCGCCTAAACTGCCATGTTCTCACTTCGGTCAAGGCCAGCGCGAGTAGGGCGCCATCCGGGAAACTCCCCGGAAAACGTTTCCAGCACGGGGGTTGGATCATGGGGGTTCGGACTGACTTTATCTGGATGGACGGCGCGATTGTGCCCTGGGATCAGGCCAATGTGCACGTCCTCACCCATACCTTGCATTACGGCGTCGGCGTGTTCGAGGGCATCCGGGCCTACGAATGCACCGACGGCTCCTCAGCCGTTTTTCGCCTCTACGAGCATATAGACCGGCTGCTCGGCTCGGCCAAGGTCATGGGCATGAAGGTGCCCTACACCCTGGAGGAGTTGTCCGCCGCCTGCGTCGAAACGCTTCAGGCCAACAAGATGACCGCCGGCTATATCCGGCCCCTGATCTTTATCGGCTCGGGCGAGGCCATGGGCGTCAACCCCGGCCCCAACCCCATCCGCGTGGCCATCGCCGTGTGGCCGTGGGGAGCCTACCTCGGCGCCGAGGCCCTGGAAAAGGGCATCCGCATCTGCACCTCGAGCTATACCCGCCACCACGTCAACGTTATGATGACCAAAGCCAAGGTGGTCGGCAACTACGTCAACTCCGTGCTGGCCAAGACCGAAGCCCTGGCTGACGGCTACGACGAGGCCTTGCTCCTGGACCCCACCGGCTACGTGGCCGAGGGCTCGGGCGAAAATATCTTCATCGTCAGAAAGGGCGTCATCAAGACCCCCCCCCTGACCTCGATCCTGGCCGGCATCACCCGCGACAGCCTCATCACCCTGGCCAAGGAGCTTGGCTACGAAGTGGTGGAGCAGCTTTTCACCCGCGACGAAGTCTACATGGCCGACGAGGCCTTTTTCTCCGGCACCGCCGCCGAGCTGACCCCCATCCGCGAACTGGATCGCCGGGTCATCGGCGAGGGCCATGCCGGTCCGGTGGCCAAGGCCCTGCAAACCGCCTTCTTCAAGGTGGTCAAGGGCGAAAATCCGGCCTACGCCGGCTGGCTGCACCGCTTTTAGCCTGTAACCCTTCCCGGGCGGTCCAGACCATCGACCCCTGGACCGCCCGGACACGCCCATGAGCACCGTCAGCCTCACCGCCAAATACCGCCCCCAGCGCTTCGCCGACGTGGCCGGCCAGGAAGCCGTCAAACGCATCCTGTCCCGGGCCGCCGCCGAGGACCGGATCGCGCCGGCCTATCTTTTTAGCGGCACGCGCGGCGTGGGCAAGACCACGCTCGCCCGGGTGCTGGCCAAGGCGCTCAACTGCGAGACCGCGCCGACGGCCGAGCCCTGCAACGTCTGCTCCCACTGCCGCCAGATCACGGCCGGCGTCTCCCCGGACGTCATCGAGATCGACGCCGCCACCCACGGCAAGGTGGACGACGCCCGCCGGCTCAAGGAAGACGTGGGCTATGCGCCGCTCAACAGTCGCTACAAGGTCTTCATCATCGATGAAGCCCACATGCTCACCACCCAGGCCTTCAACGCCCTCCTTAAGACCCTGGAGGAGCCGCCCGGACGCGTCACCTTCATCCTGGCCACCACCGAGCCGCACAAATTTCCGGCCACCATCATCAGCCGTTGCCAGCATTACCTTTTCAAGCGTCTGGCCCAGGGCGAACTCGAAGCCCACTTGATCAGCCTGCTTGACCGCGAGGCCGTGCCCTACGAGCAAAAGGCCGTCAGCCTCATCGCCCGGCGCGGGGCCGGCAGCGTGCGCGACTCCATGTCGCTACTCGCCCAGGTTCTGGCCCTGGGCGGGGCGGAACTGACCGAGGCCGACGCCCGCAACGTGCTGGGCCTGGCCGGCCAGGACGTCTTTTTCGGCCTGATCGAAGCCATCCGGGACGAGGACGGGCCGGGCGTGGTCGCCGTGCTGCGCCAGGTGCTGGACAAGGGCCTGGATATCGGTTTTTTCCTGCGCGAGCTGGCCTCCATGTGGCGCAATCTGTTTCTCCTGCGCCAGGCCGGGGAGAAGGCCCTGTCCGTGGTCGATCTGCCGGCCGAGGAATCCGGGCAGTGGCTGGACTGGGCCGGCCGCATCGAGGCCGCCCACATCCATGCCTGCTGGCAGATGACCCTTGAAGGCCAGCGCCGGGTGCAGACCAGCCTGGAGCCGGCGCTCGCCCTGGAGCTGCTCCTGCTCAACATGGCCTATCTGCCGCGCCTGCTCCCCTTGCAGAATCTCGCTTCCTGCGCCGCACCGGCGGCCGCGTCCGGTTCCGGCCCGTCGGGACAACCCGGCCCGTCCGGTCCGGGCGGGCAGCGTCCGGCCCCCCGGCCCGGCGGCTCACGGGGGCAGCCCGTGGTCGACCGGCCCGCGCCCTACGGCCAGCCGGCGTACCGGCCGGCTCCCGTTGCCGCGCCGGCAGCCAGCCCATCCGCGCCGACCCAGGCCGAACCGGGTCCGTCGCAGGCTTCCCCGATGGCCGCGCCGCCACGGGCGACGGCCGCCTCGGCCGAGGTTCCGTCGGGAACGCCCCAGTCGACGGCGACCCCGTCCGCTTCCCCGGTCCAGACCCCGGGCCATCACTCCCGCACAGCCGCGGCCGAGGCCGCGCCGTCGGTCGCCGCGCCGGCCCAGGCCACCCCGGCCGGCCCGAAAAACTGGGACGGGTTCAAGCGCTTTGCCTCCAAGGGCAACGAGATCGCCGGCATGAAAAAGGCGCGCGGCGTCTTTGTCCCCGACCCTGCCCCGGGCGAGGTGGTCATCAGCTGCGAGAACGCCTTTCACCGGGGCCAGCTCAGCCATCCGGACAAATTTCGCCAATTGGGCGCCCTGGCTGCCGCGTATTTCGGCCCGGGCGTGACCGTGCGGGTGGAGGAGGGCGGCCAGCAGTCCGACCGCCTCTCGCCCCAGGATCTCAAGGACTATATCGACGGCCGGCCGGAAGTACGTCAGGCCGTGACGACCTTTGACGCGGAAATCATCGAACGCAAACCCCGCTAGAGGAGGTATCGACCATGAAGGGAATGAACGAACTGGTGCGCCAAGCCCAGATCATGCAAAAAAAGATGGCCAAGCTCCAGGAAGACCTGCAGGAACGCACCGTCGAGGGTTCGGCCGGCGGCGGCATGGTCACGGCCGTGGTGTCCGGGTCCAATGAGCTCAAGTCCCTGACCATCGACAAGGCCGCCGTGGACCCCAATGATGTTGAGATGCTCCAGGATCTGATCCTGGCTGCGGTCAACGACGGCGTGAAAAAGGCCAAGGCCATGATGGAGGCCGAGATGGGCCAGATCACCGGCGGCATCAAGGTTCCCGGACTCTTCTAGTCCCCTGGCGCGAGGCATCCGGGCAACCCGGGCGGTTTGGCCGCCTGCCGGGTTGCCCGGGTGCCTCGCGCCGCTTCGCAGCAAACGGACACCGCGACCATGGCATCACAAACCTCGCTGCCCGCTCCCCTGGCGGAGCTGGTGGAACAGCTCGCCAAGCTCCCGGGCCTTGGCCCGAAATCCGCCCTCAAGGTGGCCATGACGCTGCTCGAATGGCCGCGCGCCCGGGCCGAATCCCTGGGCGACGGCATCCTGCGCCTGCGGGAACGGTTGTGCCTGTGCCGCCACTGCGCCGGCCTGTCCGAGACGCCGGTGTGTCCGGTGTGCGCCGATCCCGGCCGCAACCACGACCAGCTGTGCCTGACCGCCCAGTGGGATTCCATCATGCAGATCGAGGAGACCGGCCTTTTTTCCGGCCGTTATCTGGTTCTTGGCGGCCTGCTCGATCCGCTGGAAGGCGTTTCCGCCGGCCAGTTGCGTCTGGACATGCTGCGCGCCCGGCTGGCCGAGGGCGAGGTGGCCGAGTGCATCCTGGCCCTTGGGGCGACGCTCGCCGCCGAGTCCACGGCCTCGCACATCAAAAACCTGCTCGCCCGGGAATTCCCCGCCGTGCGGCTGACCCGGCTGGCCCAGGGCATCCCGCTCGGGGCCGAGGTCAAATACGTGGACAAGGAAACTCTGTCCCAATCCCTGCGCTTCCGCCAGGATCTGTAGGCGACGGGGAGCTCCGGCACGCCCATGGCAATCGAACTTACGGTCGAGATCCAGACCGTCACTTTTTTTAACGAGGAAAACGGCTATTGCATTGCCCGGGTCACCTCCAAGGACGAACCCGGTCCGTTTTCCGTGGTCGGGCCGCTGCAGCGGGTCACGCCCGGCGAGCTGCTGCGGGTCACCGGCTCCTGGGCCACCCATCCCAAATACGGCCGCCAGTTCCAGGTCGAAACTGCCCAGCGCGAGATGCCGGCCACGGTCAACGGCATCCGCCGCTATCTGGCTTCCGGCCAGATCAAGGGCGTGGGCGGGGTACTGGCCTCGCGCATGGTGGACGCCTTTGGCGAGAAGGTGCTGGACATCCTCGACAGCGATCCGGACCAGTTGCTCAAGGTCGAGGGGCTCGGCAAGAAAAAGCTCAAGGAGATCAAGGCTTCCTGGGATGCCCAGAACGAGATCCGATCGCTGATGCTGTTTTTGCAGACTCACGAGATCGCGACCACCCACGCCGCCAAGATCCAGCGCCTCTACGGCAACGCCGCCGAGGCCCGCATCCGGGCCAATCCCTACGAACTGGCCTACGGGATCCGGGGCATCGCCTTTAAGACCGCCGACGCCATGGCGCTTCGCCTGGGATTCGCCCCGGACAGCCCGGAGCGCATCCAGGCCGCGCTCGTCTATGTGCTTTTTACCATGGGCGAGCAGGGGCATCTGTTCGCGCCCAAGGAGACGCTGTTTGAAAAGACGGCGGCCCTGGTCGGCGACGTGGCCCCGGAGCGCCTGGAGGAAGGGCTTGGCAGCCTGGAGGAACTCAAACGGGTCAAGGTCGAGGATCTGCCGGCCCAGGGCATCGCCTCCGCCGTCTATCTGCGCCATTTCTACGCCCTGGAAGTGGAGATCGCCCGGCGCATCCACGATCTGGCCAGCCATCCCGGGGCCGAGTTGCGGGGCAAGGTGGAAAAGCTTCTCCCCGGGCTCGAATCCGAGGCCCGCATCCAGCTTTCGCCGGAACAGCGCCAGGCCGTTATTGACGCCTGCGCCAACAAGGTCTTCGTCATCACCGGCGGCCCCGGCACCGGCAAGACCACCATCACCCGCATGGTGGTGGCCGCCCTTGACAAGCTGTCCTTAAAAGTCAAACTTGCCGCGCCGACGGGCCGGGCGGCCAAGCGCCTCTCCGAGGCCACCGGGCAGCCGGCCGCCACCCTGCACCGGCTCCTGCAATCCACGCCCGACGGCTCCTTTGCCGTGTGCGAGGACAACAAGCTCAAGGCCGACGTGCTGCTGGTGGACGAGGTCAGCATGCTCGACGCCAGGCTTTGCGGCCACATGCTGCGGGCCCTGCCCCATACCTCGCGCCTGATCCTCGTCGGCGACGCGGACCAGTTGCCCTCGGTTGGGGCCGGCAACGTCCTGGAGGACGTGCTCGGCAGCGAAAGCGTGGGCAGCGCCCGGCTGACGCACATTTTCCGCCAGGCCCGGGAAAGCATGATCGTTGTCAACGCCCATAGGGTCAACAACGGCCAGTTCCCCCTGCCGGCGGACAAGAAACCGCCGGAAGCGGATTTTTTCTGGGTGGAGCAGGACGACCCGGCCATCGTGCGGGACTTGATCGCCGCGTTGGTCGCCGAGCGCATCCCCGAGGTCTACGGCCTCGATCCCATGCGCGACGTGCAGGTGCTCTCGCCCATGCACAAGGGCGAGGCCGGCACCCAGTCCCTCAATGAAGCCCTGCGGGAGCGGCTCAACCCAAGCGGGCTGGAAGTGGTGCGCGGCAGCCTGCGGTTTCGC
>JBKICS010000477.1:0-4070 GCA_046567015.1 Acidobacteriota bacterium
TTGGCCCCAGGCGCGTCAGCCCCAGGCCGGCCGGGGGCGTCTTCATAACGCCGGGGCCTCGGCGGGGCAAGTCCAGGCCGACTGGCCGCCGCAGTCGGCCCTCTTGCCCCAGACAGGGAAAAAAGCCATACACGGCCGAGCAGTAACCGCGCCGGCGCAGCCGGCGACCGGAGCACCATGCCGCAATCGACTCCTCCCCGGACGACGCCCGTGGCCCCCGCCGCCGAGAGCCTGCGGGACGCGTTGCTGGAAGCGGCCGGGGATGTGGTCGCGGTCCTTAACGCCGACGGCCGCATCGTAAGCCTCAGCGATCGGAGCCTGGCCTTTTTGAACCTGGCCCGCCAGGAGTCGGTCGGCCGGGATTTTTTCGAGCTGACCCTCGTCGGGGACGACCGGACCCAGGCCCGGGAGGCCTTCGACGCCCTGCTCGCCGGAGTGAGCCCCGCCCGCCGCATCCTGGCCGACCTCGCCTGCCGCGCCGCCTCGGGCGCGCCACGCCGCATGGGTTGGTCCTTGACCCGGCTGGACGGACCGGACGGCAGCGCCGCCGGCGTGCTCGCCTGCGGCCGCGACGTCTCCGGCATCCAGGCCGCCCGGGAGAGCCTTCGCGACACCCAGGCCGATTACCGGTCCATCTTCAACGCGGCCAGCGACGCCATCCTCATCCTCGAGGCCGCCACCGGCGCCTTCCTCGACGTCAACGAGCGGGCCGTCTGCCTGTACGGCTACCCCAGGGACACGCTGCACCGCCTGGGCATCGACCAGCTCAGCGCCGGCTCTCCGCCTTACGGCGCGGCCGAGGCCATGGACCGGCTCCGCCGGGCCGCGGCCGGCCAACCGCAGCTGTTCGAGTGGCTGGCCCGGGACAACAACGGCCGGCTGTTTTGGGTGGAGATCAACCTGCGGGCCCTGGAAACCGGCCGGTCCGGCCGGGTCATCGCCGTGGTCCGCGACATCACCGAACGCCAGACGGCCGAGCGGGCCCTGCGCGAAAGCGAAAAGAAATTCCGCCAGCTGGCCGAGGCCATCGACGAGGTGTTCTGGCTTGGCTCCACGGACTGGAAGCACGTCCACTACATCAGCCCGGCCTACGAACGCCTCTGGGGCCGCCCGGTCAAAAGCCTGTACGAAGCGCCCATGTCCTGGCTCGACGTCGTGCATCCCGAGGACCGCGACTTGGTGCTCGGCCATATCGCCGCCCTGGCCGGCCGGCCTCCCGCGTCCGGGGCCTTCCCGGAGTACCGGCTGCTGCGCGCCGACGGCTCCGTGCGCTGGGTCCAGACCCGCATTTTTCCCGTGACCGACGACGCCGGGGCCATCCACCGACTGGCCGGCATCGCCGAGGACATCACCGACCGGGTGTTGGCCCGCAAGGCGCTCGAAGGGGTCAACGAACGCCTGGAGGACATGGTGCAGGGGCGCACCCGCACGCTCAACCGCATGAACCAGGAGCTCATCCACGAGGTGGGCGAGCGCCGCGAGGCCGAGGCGGCCATGGCCGCGGCCAAGGAGGCGGCCGAGGCGGCCAGCCAGGCCAAGTCGGAATTTTTGGCCAACATGGGGCACGAGATCCGCACCCCCATGAACGGCATCGTGGGCATGGCCCAGGTTCTGGCCTCCACCCCGCTCGACCCGACCCAGCAGGCCTGTCTGCGCGACATCGAGGCCTCGGCCGCGGCCCTGCTGGGGCTGATCAACACCATCCTGGATTATTCCATGATCGAGGCCGGCCGCTTGGAACTGGCCCGCGCGCCCTTGAGCCTTCGCGGCCTGCTGGCCCTGATCGAGGCCAACCAGGGCCAGCAGGCCCGGGACAAGGGGCTGGGGCTGGCCCTGGAGGTGGACGACGACCTGCCCGACACCCTGCTTGGCGACGCCGACCGGCTGTGCCAGGTGCTGGACAATCTGGTCGGCAACGCCGTCAAATTCACCACGCGCGGCGGCATCGTGGTCGGCGTGCGCGCCGGACGCCTCCTGCCCCCGGGCCAGGACGGCGCGCCCCCCGACCTGGAGCTCATCTTCTCGGTCAGCGACACCGGCATCGGCATTGCCCCGGCCGACACCCGGCGCATCTTCGAGGCCTTCACCCAGGCCGACGGCTCCTACACCCGGCGTTTCGGGGGAACGGGGCTGGGGCTGGCCATCGCCCGCCGCCTGGTCGAGGGCATGGGCGGGAGCATCGCCGTGGACAGCGAGCCCGGGGTGGGGTCGGTCTTCACCTTCACGGCCGTCTTCGGCCAGGACAGCCCCCTGCCGGAGGCTTCGGACCACGCCCCAGGCCGGGACGTCTCCGGCCGGTAACCGCCGCGAGCGCGCCCGGCCAGGGGCGGCCTCGGCTGCGCGGGAAGGGCCTGTCGATCCGCCCGGGTGCGCCCGGCCAGGGGGCATGTCGGCCCGGCACTTTCCTTGCAACGCATCTCCCGACCGTACTGCCGCCCGACCAGGAACACACCATGGCACGATCGAAACAACTGCGCCGATGCGCCGCCTTTCTGGCGGCCAGTCTGGTCGTCCTCTGGGTGGGCGGTTCGTTTCTGTCCGCCATGTTCAAGCTCGCCTACTGGCTCTGGCTCGGGGCTTGGCCCGACACCCTGCTCTACGGCATCGTTCCCGAGGCCTGGACTCCGGGAGCGGCCGTCCTGGCGCGGGGCGAGATGCCGGCCGGCGTCTGGAATTTCTTTTTGCATTGCGACGTGGTGGCGCTGCTGCTGACCGTGCCGCCCATACTCCTTTTGCCCTGCCTGTTCCTGTTGCGCGCCGACCACGGCGGCATCATCCCGGCGCTGCGCAGCACGACCAAGCCCTTTGCCGCCGCCCGCCCCGCCTCCCCCCGGCCCGAGCCTTATCCGACCCGTCCGGCCGGCCTGGCTTGTTCCATGAAAAATAGCGCCTAGGCCCTCCGGTTTCCATTGATCGTGGAACACGGCTGAGCGCACCATTTCCCGGGCGGGCCAGGGTCCGACCTGACGCCGGCTTGCCGGCAGGCCCGGCCAGGGCCAGTCTGGCCCAGGCCCCTTCGCGCCCGACGACAGCCTGCAAACCCTCCGTGAGAAAATCGCCCAAAATGGCTGCCACTGCACCGTGGGCGAAATCTGGGGCTCGGCCCTGCCCCAGGCCCAGCGCGAGGCCATGCGGTCGCGCGGCCGCATCCCGACCAGGCCATACGCCAACCGCCCTCGCGCCGCCGCCCTCCCTCCTTGCTGCGCTCGCGCCGGGGCGTCTTGCCAGACGCCCCTTTTTCCAGGTAGGGCTCAATCATCCTCCGCCGCGCGCGGGGTTTTTGCGGAGGTTTCCCATGGTCCAGCCAACACGCACCAGTTTCGACGTCATCGTGGTCGGCGGCGGGCCGGCCGGCCTGTTCGCCGCCCATTACCTGAGCCTTCACTCCGACCTGTCCGTCCTTCTGCTCGAAAAAGGCAAGGCCCCGGGCAAACGCCGCTGCCCCATCAAGGGCCGCACCGACTGCATCAAGTGCTCGCCCTGCAACATCCTCTCGGGCATCGGCGGGGCCGGACTTTTTTCCGACGGCAAGCTCAATTTCATCCCCAAGCTCGGCAAGACCGACCTGACCCAGTTCATGCCCCTGTCGCAGGCCACGGCGCTCATCGACGAGACCGAGGCCCTGTTCACGTCGCTTGGCATGGACGGCCCGGTCTATCCCACGGACATGGACAAGGCCCGGGCCATCCGCAAGGAAGCCCGCAAGCTCGGCATCGAACTGCTCTTAATCCGCCAGAAGCATCTGGGCAGCGACCATCTGCCCGAGCATATCGCGGCCATGGCCAAGGGGCTGGCCGCGCGCGGGGTGACGATGCGCACCAGCGAGACCGTGCGCGACGTTCTCGTTACAAACGGGCGGGTGACCGGCGTCGCCACCAACCAGGCCGAATATCAGGCTCCGGCCGTGATCCTGGCCCCGGGCCGGGTGGGCGCGGACTGGATGGGCCAGCTGGCCCGCCGGCACGGCCTGCCGTTTAGCCAGCGCGGCATCGAGGTCGGGGTGCGCGTCGAGGTCCACAACGAAATCCTCTCCGACCTCACCGACGTCATCTACGACCCGACCTTTTTCG